>CALCJG010000463.1 GCA_937967705.1 uncultured Spirochaetia bacterium | reverse complement strand
GCTAACAGAATGACAACCGTCGCAGTTGATCTGCTCTGCCTTGATCTCCATCCTGAAAAGTTTGGACCAGAGGGCCGCCACCTGGGCCCGGGCCGCATCGTCATTCTTCTGCGTGGCCAGATAGGCCGGGCACTGGGCACAGTCCAATCCGCAATAAGCAATCATCTCCTGCATAATAGATATCCTCCTCAATATGATATTTCCGGGCAACTCTGTCCATTCACTCTTTTCACTTACCAAAACGGGTGGGAAAAGGGCAATACTGACTTTGCACACATGTATAACTTAAGCTTAAGCACTTTCCGATGTTAACATGACAGAAGTTCCCCTTTATGAAAAAACAATGAAACGCAATACTAACTCCGCCTTAATGCAGTTGGAAAAGATCCTGGAACTCCCGGCTCTCGAGAAGAGACTGCAGCCAGGCGGTCAGATCCGGCCCCTCGAAGAAAGGCCCTTGCCGGTACAGGGCGATGAACTGCGAATAGTAGCCCTCCTCAAAACGCCTGGCCTCCGCCGGCAGTATCTCCACCACGGAAACCGGGATTTCCGTTGCCGATATTTTCCCGGGCTTTAAGTGCCCCATCTTCATCTGTACATCGACAGTGCGGGAACAGCGGCAGGGATTACGGGGATCCACCAGGCCGCATTGCCGGTTGAGAAAGTTTCCGATGCGTTCCCTCGCCCGGGACAGCATCTTGCGGAAGTTGACTTTCGAGATACCCAGGATTTCACTGCCCACCGAATCCGGCACGGCAAAGATGACGCCGAGGATGAAGACCAGGCGGTGGCGCCGGTCCAGACAGAGCAGTATCCCGTTGAGGCAGCTCATCCGGGCTTCCCGTACCAGGATATCGTGCTCCGGGAGTGCCGTCGGCCGGGGGTCCGGCAGCTCCTCGATCAGCGCCTGCATGTCCTCCCCGTCCGCCAGAGCGGTCATCATCCTCTCCGCTCCCCGACGTTTCATGTTGATCACGTGATTGGCCGCGATGCGGTAAAGCCAGGTGCGGAACGCTCCACGCTCCGGATCGTACCCGGCCAGGCCTGTGATCATCTTGATGAGGATTTCCTGGGTGGCATCCTCCGCCTCATGCACATCGGCCATCATGCGCAGGGTGATGTTGTAGATTCAGGGCTGATGCCTCCGTATCAGTTCCTCCAGACCGGCGCCATCTCCCTGAACGGCCCTGGCCGCAAGGTCTCGATCCTTCTCTTCCCCACCATTCTCTGAGACAAAGGGATTATACATAGCGCCTTCCTAAAATCATTAACTCTCTATAATATATACACCCCAGCAGACATCAGTGTGACAGCCGGGGATAAAAAAAGCAATCATTCCCCGACCCGGTGAATGCCTTCCGAACAGGGCATAATTCCTTTGACTTTACATCCATCCCGATATATACTAAAAATACCAATCACGACATATTAAATCCCCGAAAAGGGCTTATGATAAAGCGAATGCCTGGAATGCCAAACCCGGGCAGGGCTCTCTTATGCGGTTCTGTCAGCCAGAAAGAGTTTGCAGACAATATGGGTTCACAGAATGCCCTGTCTCTTCCCAAGCAGTCTGCAAGGGTCTTATATAATAAATATGGAGGTGACTATGCCGGAAGAATTTAAACCTGGCTGCGCCCGGCCCACGGGCGGCCCGGTCGGTGAAATCGCCGACCTGGATGTAGACTCGCTGAAAAGCGGGGAAATAACAAACAAGGAGGAAAAGAAAGCGATGATCAAAGTAGGACAGAAAGCGCCGGATTTTACGGCTCCCGCCTATCATCAGGGCAAATTCGTCAACATCAAACTCTCTGAGTACCTGGGCAAGTGGGTGGTGCTCTGCTTTTACCCCGGAGACTTTACCTTCGTCTGAGCGACGGAAATTTCTGCGGTCGCAGAAAAACATCCCGAATTTCAGAAACTCGGCGTGGAAGTGCTCTCCATGAGCGTGGACAGCGTCTTCGTTCACAAGATGTGGAATGATAACGAACTCTCCAAAATGGTCAAGGGCGGCGTCCCCTTTCCCATGCTCTCGGACGGCGGCGGCAAGGTCGGCACCGTCTACGGCATTTACGACGACAGCAACGGCATAGAGACCCGGGGACGCTTCATCATCGATCCCGACGGCGTCATCCAGGGATATGAGGTACTCACACCGCCGGTGGGCAGGAACGTGAGCGAATCCCTGCGGCAGATACAGGCCTTCCAACTGGTTCGCAACAGCAAGGGAACCGAGGCTACACCCTCCGGATGGAAGCCGGGTAAGGCGACCCTCAAACCGGGACCGGACCTGGTGGGCAAGGTCTGGGAGGTATGGAAGACCAGTCAGGCTTTCGACTGAAACCGTTTTACGAAAACCTGTAATTTATAAAAAAAAGGCCGAGTCCCGAAAAACTCAGCCTTTTTTCTCTATGCCCCCGGCTGACAGCAGAGGGTTTCCCGCCCGGCCTTCTCCTCCGGAAGGACCTTTTCCCGGGAAACGGCAATGCGGCTCCGGGCATCCAACGCCATCGCCCCCTGCCCCTCAGGGAAAATCCGCACCGGATTGAGGTCCATCTCCCGGATCTCCGGATAGACCGCTGCGATGTGGGATACCCTCTCGATGATATCCACCAGGGCCTCGATGTCGTACCGTCCCCTGCCTCGCGCCCCCTTCAGGATGGCGTGGCATTTAAGGCGTTCCAGTTTACGCTCTATCTCCTGGCGGGAGGCCGGACAGAGGACGCGCTCGATGTCCCGAAAGACCTCGGTGTAGATGCCCCCGTATCCGAAAACGACCACGGGACCGAAAGCGGCATCCTGCAGGGCGCCGACAAACATGTCCTGCCCCTCCGGCGCCATCGAAGCGATACGCACCCCCTCGATGCGCGCCCGGCTGTCATGGCTCGCCACGCTCTCAAGGATTCGGGAAAAGGCCGCAGCGGTTTCCCCATCGTTCCGAAGACCGGTTACAACCCCGCCGGCATCGCTCTTGTGCAGAACATCGGGGGAGATCACCTTCATCACCACGGGATAGCCCACCTCCCGGGCGGAGGCTACCGCCTCTTCGGGAGTGGAGGCCATCCGGGATCGGGGCACAGTAATCCCGGCATGGGCCATCAGCTCCAGCATCTCCTCGCCGACATCCCCCGTACGGCTATTCATCCACTCCTCCATTCGGCTGAAATCCATGCCCCGGGGCTCATTGGCGTAATAGCGGCGCTCGTCCTGGCGGGCGTAAAAATCCGACTGAATCCTCAAGGCCCTGATGAGCTCCTCGGCCCGGCTGAAGACGGGAAAGCCAAAACGGCGGTTGATCTTCACATGAGTCTCCGCGGAGGCGTTGATGCTCACTCCCAGGGGCTTGCCGGTTTCGATGATCACCTTTCGGGTTTCCGCCGAGATATCCGTATAGAACATCTTCTTAAAAATACCCTCATCCTCCTCCGGCAGAAGAGGCAGGGCATGGCCGTAGATGGCCCCGTCCACGTTTTCGCTGGAGAGCACGTCGCGGAAGATGTCCGGATAGGCCTGTATATTGTAGATATCCCCCATGTCCAGCGGGTTAGAGAACCGGATCACCCCGGCATTGGTATAGCTGTTGAGCTTCTCATAAAAGGCCTCGCCGGGATCGGCAAACTCGAAGCCGTACTTCTCGCAGAGATCCGCCATCATCACCGCCGCCCCGCCCCCGGGGGTCATGATCATCAGCCGGTTACCCCGCATGGGGGGCAGGCTGAAGATTTTGGCCGCTGCGATGAACTCATGAAAATGATTGACCCGGATGATGCCGGCCCGCTCGAAGGCGGCGCTCACCACGTCATCGTCGTTGCTCATGGAGGCGGTATGGCTCATGGCGGCCCGGGAGCCCGCCCCGGTGGTGTTGGCCTTCAGGGCAATGATGGGCTTGGTGATTTTTTCCGCGGCCCGGACCAGCCGCTCGCCGCTCTTGACGCTTTCCAGGTAGAGACCTATCACCTCCGTCCGGGGGTCCTGTCCGAGATATTCCAGCATGTCCGCCTCGTCGATGTTGAGCTTGTTGCCGATGCTGGCGAATTTGGCCATCCCCACGTTTTCGTCGTGCATGAGATTCCAGAGGATGAGGCAGAGCCCCCCGCTCTGGGTGATGAGGGAGAAGCCTCCCGGCTGCATCTTTTTGTGGGGAACAAAGGGAAGACAGACGCCGCTGTGGGCATCGGAGACCGCCAGCCCGTTGGGCCCCATAAAACGGATACCGTGCTTTGCCGCTATCTCCTGCACCTCCCGGGCCAGGTCATCCCCCCCGCCTCCGGTCTCGTTAAATCCTCCCGCCAGAACCGCCGCCCGGCGGATGCCGAACTTGCCGCACTCTTCCATGGCCAGGGGGACGAAACGGGCCGGGATGAGCATCACCGCCAGGTCGGGAATCAGGGGCAGTTCCTGGAGGCTCCCGTAAACCGGAACGCCATGGACCTCCTCTCCGGCAGCCCCGGGGGTCACTCCGAAGATTTTTCCCTTATAGCCCCAGCGGAGGGTGTTCTGTAAAATATACCCGGGGATGTTGTTCTTTTTGGAAGATAATCCAAAGATGACCATCGATTCGGGATTAAAAAACTTTTCCATGGCTTTCTCCTTACACTAAGTGAGTTAAATTTACTAACCTTTTTGAATAAAAAAAAGGAAATACGGTTACCCTCGGATATTTCCCTTTATCTTGTTGACAAGTTAGTTAAATTCACTAACATCGTCAAGCGGAATTTAGTTAATTTTACTAACCTGATGAAATTCTTTTCTCATGTGATCCCTGTATGCTGGAGGACCTGTCCATGAGAAGAAGGGCTGCTTTTCCAGGTAAAATTGAGAAAATTCACTTGCCCCGGGGGGTCAGTGCCCTGACAATACCTCTCAAGCAAGGCAAAGAGGGGCATCGGTGATGTTTCTCAGGAGAACAAACAGGCCGTCAGGAAAAGATACGGGGACAAGAAGAAAAAATGGCAGAGATCACAACAGAAACGGAATCCAGACCTCTCCCGCCGGGAAAGGTCAAAATCATCAACGCCCTGCGCACAATGCTGGAGACCAAGGACTTCAGCTCCATCAAGATAGCCGACATCGCCCGGACCGCCGGCGTTACGGAACCCCTGATCTACAAATACTTCAAGGACAAACGGGACGTACTGCATCATCTCCTGCAGGATTATCTGGAGAACTCCCTGATCAAGGCTGTTGACGGCCTGGGGAAGGTGGAGGGGGCCCTGGGCAAACTGGAACTCTTCATCCAGAGCTACATACAGGCTTACGACATCGACAGGGTTCTGGCGCGGGTCATCCTCCTGGAGATCAGCAGCTCCTATGATTACTATGAGAGCAAGTCCTATCAGATCTTCAAGGGGTACGGACGGTTGATCCTCTCCATCATCGAGGAAGGAGTCAAAAGCGGCGAGCTCCGGGACGACATCCCCCCCATCCTGATGCGCAACCTGCTCTTTGGAGGGATAGACCGCTGCTGCCTCAACCCCATCATCTTCAACAAGGCCCTGGACGTGGATTTTGTGGCCCGGCATGTGACCACTATGATCTTCGACGCCATCCGCAAGCGCGAGGGGTGATAAGCAGCACGGGCCAATCCCCTCCCGGCCGCCTCAATCCCTCCTGACGAGAGTACCGATAAGCGACACCAGGTCCCGGTAGCCGTAGGGTTTCTGAATGAAGCCCGCCATCCTCACATCGCCGCAGAGGGCCTCGGCATGCTGTCCGGTGTATCCGCTGGTAAGAACGACCGGCAGATCTCCCCGAATACTCATGATTTCCCTGGCGGCCTCTATCCCGTCCATCTCGGGCATGGTCAGGTCTATAAGAACCGCCCGGACATCCCCTCCGCCGAGACGGACCGCCTCCACGGCCTCTTTTCCGTTACTCGCAACCCTTACAGCGTACCCCGCCTTTTCGAGATATTTCCGGGTGATTTCCCGTACACTGGCATCATCGTCGACCACCAGCACCGTAACGCCCTCCGGAACCTCCGGATCCCGGGCTTTCCGCCTTTCCGCCGCAACCTCCTCGTACGTCCCCGGCAGGAGTATCCGGAAAAGGGTTCCTGTCCCCTCCCGGCTGTCAATCTGTATGAGACCCCCATGATTGCGAACGATTCCTGCTACCGCCGCCAGCCCCAGCCCGCGGCCGGTAAACTTGGTGGTAAAGAAGGGATCGAAGATGTGCTCCATCGCATCCGCTCTGATTCCCCCCCCTGTATCGTCCACCTCAAGAAATACATAGGGCCCCGGCTGAACCGGGTCATTGAAGTAGGAATTCATAGAAGCCGTATCATCAGCCGCCGTCAAACCCGTTCGGACGATAATCTTTCCAGGCTGATCTCCGATGGCTTCTGCCGCATTGGTCAGCAAATTCAGAATGACCTGCCTCACCTGGCTGTTATCCGCGTTAACGGCCGGTATCCCCTCTTTGAGATCAAGAGAAAGCTCGATCTTTCTGGAGATCGACGCGGCGACGAGTTTGACCATCTCTTTTACAGCCCCGGTGATGTCGATGGGCTCTATCTGGAATCTTCCCCTTCCCGCAAAGGCCAGCATCTGATTGGTGAGATCGCTCAGCCGGTCTCCGGCCGTTCTGATATCCTCTATCTTGGATCGCACATCCGATTCCGCGGGCAGGTCCAGAAGGGCCAGCTCGGTATTCCCTATGATCCCGACCAGCAGGTTGTTGATGTCATGGGCAATCCCGCCGGCCATGACCCCCAGGCTTTCCAGCTTCTGAGTCTGCAGGATCTGCCTCTCCAGAAGTTTCTGCTCGGTTATATCGGACATCGTCACAAAGGCATACCGCTTTTCATGAAGAGTAAACAGATCGACATTGAAGACGCCGTACCGGTGCTTGCCGTCCTTGGTCCTGACTCGCATCTCAAGGTTTCTGACACAACCCTGTTCCAGCATCATCCGGCGCCCCTCATCCCGCCGGGGTTCGTCTGCGTAGAGCGTCAGATCATTTACGGTTCTGCCGATCACATCTTCCCGCTCATACCCCAGCGTTCTGAGGAAAGCGGGATTGACCTCCACAAAACGCTGATCTTCAAGGGTGTTGATGGAAGAGAGCAGAGGACTTGTGTTGAAGAAGGTTTTGAATCTCTCCTCGCTTTCGCGAAGAGCGGATTCTGCAAGCTGGCGCTCTTTGACCTCCTCTTCCAGAACAGCATTGATCCGGCTCAGCTCCCGGGTCCGATCCTCCACCCTTTTTTCCAGGGCTTCATGATACCGCTGCTGTTCGAACTCCGCCATTTTTCGGTGGGTGATGTCGAGTGAGGTGCCGGCCACTGCAATCACCTCGTCCGCCTCGTTCCTGACCGGGAAAAGACGGGCATTCATCCATATCTCATGTCCCTTTACGTAATAGGGATGCTCCAGAGACAACGATTCCCCGGTAGAGAGCACGTGCTGTATGTTTTTTATCTGCCGGTCGGCGGTTTCAGGGAAGATATCCCTGATATGATTCCCCACCAGGGCTTCCGGGGATTTTCCCAGGAGTTCGGCACCCGCCCTGTTGACGAACAGCAGCTTCATATCAGGATTGACCAGGTAGAGAAAATCCTGGGAGGATTCCGCTAAAAACCGGTAAATCTCCACCCTGGCCTTGATATCCGGACTCTCCTGGTTCATATGATTCGTCTTCTCATTCACTCTTTTCACCTAAAACAACGATCAATACGGCTGCAGCAGAAACACATTTAAAAGAACCGCTCTTGATGCTATACAATTGACAGCTCAACAACTCTTACTGTTTGGATCATTATAAGAATAAAATAGGACATAAGTGAACTTCTGTCAAATGATTTCACCAATAGAAAATCCGTCTTCCGAAAGCTGCCGTAACGGGTAATCAGGGAAACCCGAATACCCGGGGACATCCTCCTACTTTTCCATGGCCCTCAACCTCATATCCCGGGGCATCTTCTCGATGGCATACCGCAGGGCCGTGCGGGGCATATTCGACTTTTTCTCCAGGACATAGGCGAAGACCTCCTCAAGGCGCGACTGGCTGGCGGCCTTCAGCATCCACCCGTACCCCTTTTGAACCAGGTCGTCCCGGTCTTCGAGCAGGATGTCCGCGATGCCCCGAATCTCCTGCCAGAAGAGCCCCTTCCGGGCCGGAAGGATAAGGGAGACCGCGGCGGCCCGGCGCATCCAGCGGTTCTTAGAGCGGGCCCATTTTTTCAGCCGGGACACATGTTCGGGATAGAGTTCCAGAAAGGCGCCCACCGTATGATTGCAGAGCGTATCACAGGAGGCCCAGTTGCTCACATGATACTGAAGCCATTTCTCAAAGACCCTGATATCGGCAGGCTGATACGCATCGCGGAGATAATACGACCAGTGGCAGGCAATGAAGGATTCCTCCATGTAACCGGACTGCCAGAGTTCTTCGCAGAGCCCGAAAATCGCCCTTTTCCCCAGGTCCTTTATCTCCCGGTAATACTTCCTCCCGATACGGTCCGCCACGGCGGATTTGACCCCGTAGAGCTCAACCTCCTCCTTAAAGAACCTGAGGCCGGATTGGCGCGTCTTCTCTTCACTGTTCTGCCTAAGCTCTTCGCGTACCGAGCTGATGACATCGATCATATGGTTGCAACCTCCTATGTTTATTCTTCATCCCTTCTAACGGAAGAGGGGGAGAAGGCGGGGATGCAGACCGAAATATATTCGGCCCCCTCTTCAAAGGGCGTACTGTACCGCACCCATTCCCCCCGGTGCATAATCACCCCCTGGTTGGCTTTTACCTCGTATCTGCCCGTTTCCGTTTCCAGTACAAGCGTCCCCCGGAGGACCAGTGTGTATTCATCGAACTCGGGTCTTTGTCCCGGCTCGCTCCATCCCCGGGGGCTTTCCATTTTCGCAATGCTGATCCCGCTGTCACGGGTATTGACATTGCCTACAAATTCCTCAATGACCTTGGGGGGATTGCCGGCGGCTTGAATCCTGGTTGTTTCCGAAATGAGCTTCATGCCTATCTCCTTAATACACCAAAAGCATTGAATGCATAATAATCCCTCTATATTATTATCTTCCTCATGACAAGAACAATCTGCCGGAACACCCCTTTCCCGGCAACCAGGATGCGACAGGAGAAGGATAAAGACACATCCGTGCTCTCCTTTCCCATCCCTGGAGAATCATCCTCTATATACCCTGATCATTATTTCAAAAAAAACTGGAGAGCCATTGAAGATAGGATTGCTATTTTCCTTGCCGTCTTTACCATCCAGCCCAACGGACTTGGAGATCCTCTTTAACGATTGGGAGATTCCCGTGAACTACCTTCATAGAGTAAAAAAAACCAGCGGCATCACTTGGACTAACAAGAACGCTTCAGCCTGGATCCTGTCGGTTATAGCCGGGTTTCTCCTTTTTTCCTGCCAGCGTTCCGATCTCTATCAGGAGATGAGTTCCCCGCCCCAGGCTTCCCCATCTTCGGCCTATAGCATCCCCCGGGATAGTCTCACGGCCGAATGGCTCTTTTCAGGAACACTGGATGATACCAGCGGCAATCTCAACAACGCGACGGAGTCCGGCGGGGCAACCTACAGTTTGGACCGCTTCGGAAAAACCGCCTCCGCCTGTCTCTTTGACGGAACGAACGATTATCTGCTGGTAACAGACACGGGGGGCTTACAGCTCACCACCCAGGCCAGCTTTTCCTTCTGGGTTTATATTGATCCCGCCATCAATTACAGCGTGTATGGCGGTCCCCACATCTTCTGCAAGGGAGCCACGTACGGCGCCCTCTATGCGGACTACGGCTTCAATATAGGGACCAGCACCAACTCTTTTGAGATCAGCGACAGCGGCAATACACCCCATTACAGTAGTTTACCCCCAGCCCTTTCCACCGGCGTCTGGATACATATAGTGCTTGTTTACCAGTCCTCCACACTGTCGCTCTATACCAACGGGATTTTATCCACCCCCCAGGCCGCCTATTGCTCCTTCCGCACATCCAGCATGCCCCTGTATATCGGTCACCGGTATTCCGACATGAACGCCGGCCGTTTCATGGGTCTCATTGACGACTTCCGCATATACAGCCGCGCCCTCACCCCCTTCGAAATAGAGTCCCTTTATCATGAAGGGGGTTACGGGCTGTAACCGTTCAGGAAGAATACGGAAAGGCCGGGGCATTCCCGCATGAAGACATCCCCGCTTCAGGGAAAGAGGAGATAGGCGGTAAAGAGAAGGGCCACCAGAAGATTCATCATCCCGAAATTCAGGAGTACCGAAACCGGCAGGCCCGTTTTAAAATAGGCGATCAGACTGGCGAGGAAAGCCCAGTATTTCAGAGCCATACCAAAGATCAGAAAGGGAAAGGCGAATTGCGTATGCCAGAAGAGGTAGAGGTAGAGGGAACCGAAGCTGAATGCCGTACCCGCGGTGAAGAGCCGGAACAGCAGATAGTCACCGGGATTGATGGCCTCTCTGGGGGGAAGGGGCGGAAAGCTGAAAGGCAGAGGCCGAAACAGGGAGAGGATGATCATGATACCCCCTATCATGTTGACAGCCGATCCGATCAGCAGGATATAGTCCATAGGTACGCCTCACAAGAATTATACTTTGATCCTCTCTAAAAACAAGAAAAACCACCGCGCCCGGACATCAGGCATCAACCCATCGGGCCGATATCTGCCGGGTCCATTCACGAACTGCATCGGGATGGAAGAAGTCTCCCTCCCGTTCCTTGGCGGTCAGCCTGATGATGATTCTCATAAATAGTCTCGGGAGAAAGCTGAGCCCCGAGACGACAAGCCGCCCCTGAAAAAATCCCAGGGACTGACACATCAGCCCCCCGGCCATCTCAGACACAAGAGACCGGTAATATCCGAGGGAATGCTTCCGGTCGAAAAGGGTCGCTTCTTTCCTGGAAAGTCTCTTCATGCCGAAAGAGGGATCGACATATACACCCTCCGTTGGAATGCTCTCCCCTTCCAGATGCACGATATAAAGAAGGCTCATATAGATGAAGACATCCGTCTCCGCAAGCCGTTTACAATTCCCTGAAATATACTTCCTGACGGGACGGCTGAGGCCGCCGAAACGCATGGGGCTCCCGACGATCACTGCGTCATAAGCACCGGCGTCGGGGGATTGGGATACCGGTACCAGTTCCACATGGCAGATCCCGGACAGTTCCTCCCTGATGATTTCCGCCATATCGGCTGTTGAACCCGATACGGTGTTATAGACGATCAATATGCGTTTCATGTCAACCACCTCCGAACCGCATGATATAGGGATATACCCCGCCTGTCAAGAGCCGCCGGAACCATCGACACCTTTAGGGAATGAACGTACCCGACGCGGCGATCATCCTCACCTTCCTGGCGAAGGCACGCCCCACGGGAAGGGCCGTATCATCGTCATCGGACAGATACACCCTATACCGGCCGCCCGATTGAGGATCGATGCGGACGAGGAAGCTTCTGTTTATGAGGTACTGTTTGTGAATGCGGAGAAAAGTCTCCTCCGGAAGTTTCCCTTCGAGATCCTTGAGCAGGGCCATGACCGGATAATCCCCCTCCCGGGAATGGATGACGGTCTGTTTCCCGTGAGAGGAGAGGTAGGTCACGCTTTCGTATTTGATCTGATGGTACTGCCTGCCCGAAAAGAAGGTGAGGCAGGCATCCCGGCTCATAGCTCTTGGGGCACTGACCCAGAGACATCGGAAGGGAACCGGCCGGGACTTTTTAAAAGCCTCGGAACCGCTCCAGAGCAGGGCCCTGCCCCTGGTGAGGCGGAAGAGGACCAGGGACTCCCCCACCTTCTGCAGATAGCCCCGCTCCTCCTTGAGGCGTTCCATCAGAGCCTCATCCCCGACGAATTCCACCTGACCGGACACCCGCAGCATCCTCGTATCCATAAAGGTGCAGCCCTGTTGATAGAAGCAGACCTCCACCTGAGGATCTCGGCGCAGCTGACGGTAGAGGTCCTTCACCGTGGAGGTGTAGAAATAGAATCCTGTCTCATCGGCAAACCAGAGAAGAAGGGTTCGTATCCGCGGCGCTCCCCTCTCCACGGTAGCCAGAAAGCAGACCGGGTTCTGATTGGCAAAGGGGGTGATTTCATCAAGGATGGACATGGGTTGCCCCGTTCACGAAATTTTCAAATTCAGGGAGAGTTATGGTACCGGCAGACATCGCTGTCAAGGAGGAATGGGTTTTTAGACTCACTGCTGCCTATCCGCATCTCCTCTGATCATCTTCTGACGGTCCCTTCCGGAACCCCTCCGGGATCTCATACCTTCCCGAAACCCGGATCAATCACTCGGTTGGGACGGAGGCCTTAAGTAAGGCCCGATACCCTTGGAATAATACGACAGGCGTCCTTTTGCGTTTTTTTTCGCAGGCGCTTGAAAATTTTTTCACTCTCGAACGCCCCCCCGCGTATTAATGATAAACCCATTCCCATAACAAAAGGAGGAGATCATGTCAAAAGTTGAGCTGCATCCCCTGTTCACAGGGGTCCGTAAGAGGTTGGGAGATATCGTCTTCGTCAACCTGGAGGGGGAGACCTTCGCCCGTAAATATGTCAAGGCCCACAACCCCAACACCCCGGCACAGATCGAAGTGCGCGAGAGCTTCAAAAAGCTCGCGGCGGACTGGAAGATGATGACCGGCATACTGCAGCGATCCTGGAAGGCCCAGGCTAAAAAGAAAAAGCGCCTCAAGGGATACAGCGCCTACATCGGGGCCAATGCCAAGCGCCAGAGGGCCGGGGAACCCCTGCAGCTCACCCAGGCCCTGGGGATCGATGAGACCCTCCCCTTTACTCCTCATCCCGGCACCGTGGGGGGAGAAATCCTTCTCACATTTTCCAAAGTCCCGGGGGGGTATTATCTCATCATTTTCAGCCAGATTCGTCAGGATGGTCGCGCCGTCGGCCCGCTCATCTGCCATGACGCGGGGATCGATCCGGATTGCCCCTTCCATATTTCGGGCCTTGAGAGCGGTCAGGAATATTATCTTTACGCCCTCCTTGCCGATGCCCCCTGCGAATCCGCCTCACGGATTTCAGCTTCCACGGAAGGACTGTGCCAGGCCGGGTAAGGGAAGCGGGAGAGCATCTCCCGGGACCCGGGGGTACGGCTCGGCCCTCGCCTCAGAGGTACCGCTTCGCCTTGCTTCAGGAGTAATAGCTGTGCCTTATGTCCCGGGCCAGACGGAAGACCCCGGACCGCAATTCAGTCAGCTGCCGGTTGACACGGTCCAGGTCCTCTTCCGCAACACGGTGGCCGTTCAGGGGATGCAGGACCAGATCGCTGAAACTGCCCATCCCCCCATACAGACCGAGGAGGTTTTCCACACCCCCTATATCCTCCTTCCCTATGAGCTCTGCAGCCTGCCGGAGAAGGGCAGGCCAGTACTCTTCTCCCGCCTGTTCCAGGAGTTTCTGTAAAAGTTCCAATCGCTCCATCAGCCTGTCTGTCAGGGGACCCATCTTTTCCTCACCGATCCGCCGCGCCGTAAAGCCCGGCACTCTCCCTGTCAGGTATAGGGCTTTTTACTAATCCCGTCAACCGGCTTTCCCCCGCTGAAGATGAGCTGGGAGACTGCGCGGATCCCGCAATTTCCTTGCATTCTGCCCACCGACGTGTTATACTCCCCCATCTTCCCGTTGAGAGGAAATACCATGTTCCATATATTCACCCTGGAGGGCAAACAAAGCGACATCCCTCTAGAACATCTCCCCCGCCACCTGAAGGTACGGCAGGTAGACAAGAAAACAAGGACACGGAAACTCTTTTCCGGCGGACCGGGGGAGGGTCAGGAGGGGACCTCCGGCTCAGGCCGATATGCCAGCGAGGCCTATCAGCGGGCCATGAGACAGGACAACATCAAGCCTCCGGTCTTTCACGCCTCGGAGATCATGAGTACACCGGTCATCACCATATCCCCGGAACTGACCGCCGCCGAAGCCTGGGAGCGTTTTGAGCGCACCGGGGTGCGCCACATGCCGGTGCTCACCGGGGAGGGAAAGATCACAGGCATCCTCTCGGACCGGGACATTCTTAAAGAGCTGATTGTTCATGAGGGCAGGGTGGAAAACGCCCGGGAGGTGACGGTGCAGTTCATCATGGCCACGGAGGTGATCGTCTCCACACCCCTCACGGACATCCGCCGCATCGCCCGGGCCATGCTGGACCATCACATCGGGACCATGCCCATCGTGGGGGCTGCGGGGGAGCTCACGGGGATCATAACGCGGAGCGACATCCTGCACGCCGTCATCAATCACCCGGGCCTGCTCCTCTGGGCCTGAGCCTGGAGGGAGACGTCCGGAAGGGGCAATCCTCAATGGGACAAGGCAAGGGGGGGGTGATGGGCGGAACCGGAACAACCTCCGGATCAGGAAACGGGCTTACCCCCGGACCGCTTCCAGTGCAGAAAAACATATACAGCCAGGGTGAGAAAATAAACGGAACCGGAGAGGACGGCAATCCCCATATACTCCGGCACGGGAACCTCCTCGGAGAGGATGGCGCCGGCTATCCCGGCGACGAGGACCAGGATCAGGGCCAGGATCACATCCCGCCGCGCCAGTTTTTTCAGCGAATAGAGCAGCGCGCCCGCGAGGTAGGCGATCCAGCCCGTGAGGCCGTAGACGACCGCAGGCATATAGGACGGTCCGCCGGAAACGGCGGCGATCCCCTCCCCCGCCGCGCTCAGGGCGACGGCCGCCAGGACGGAGAAGAGCAGGTTCTTCCATCCCATCCAGTGCACCAGCCAGAAGGACCCCCCGGCGCAGAGGAGCACGAGAATGATCATGGGCAAAACCATCCCCCGGCCGGAATAGGAGAAGAAGAGCGCCACCAGGGAGGCGGTAACCGCGGCGAAGGAACACATGATCACCACCGTGATCACGCTGGCCGGTTCCGCTCTGCGCGAGAGAATGAGACCCCCAACAACCCCCAGGGGATAAGAGAGACATATCCCGAGATACATAAGCCCCAGGCTCTCGCCCAGAAGCGCCCCGCCGGCCGTTACCGCGAGGGCCGTAATCAGGGTGGAGAAGAGTACCGGCAGCTTCCATTTTTCGACGATATACAGGGCCCCCAGGAAGCCCAGACACCCGCAGGCGCCGGTCAATCCGGCGGACAGGGCGAATTTGAGAAATTCATCAAGCATTCCGCCTGCTATCTGCCCCAGGGAGCCCCCGGCGGCGCCCGTGAGGAGGGCAGCCACTAGGGAAGGGAAGAAGTCCCGGGAGGTAATCTTGCCGTGATGGAGCTCGATCAGGTGGCGGTGTTTTTCCGTGGTTCCGCCGGGCGCCTCCGGTTCCGGAGCCCTGCGCCGTTCATGGAAACCGCGGAATATCAGGAAGAGGAAGGCGGCCACCAGTATTCCCACCAGGGCAATGACCACCGCTAGGACCCCGAATACGACCCCCAGGGCCCCGAGGTTATCGGCATAGGCCGGCTCGATCAGAGCTATACCCATCACCCCTGCCAGCAGGGATAGGTAAAACGGATTCTTGTGATTAAAGGACATGACAGGCCTACTCCTCTTCCGGGATGAACTCTTTATTTTACGCTGGATAAAGGGCTTACAGAAAATATATTGAATTTTCCGTCAGGGGGTGATTCTTTTTTTGATCCTGACATTTAGCAATCATTTTTCAAATCATCAGCCAGGAAAAAACCATGAACCGTAAGCTGCGTCGATACTTTCTCATCCTGATTTTCCTCTGCACCGGGGCTTTCCTCGCCCTGGACGGAATCCGGATTATTCAGGGCATCCCCATCCCCCTAATACCGGGGGACCCCTCCCGCCTCCTGAAGCGGGCGGTCTCCCTGCTGGCCCTGCTGCTGGTCTGGACCGCCGGCCCCGATGCCTGGGAGAGAACCGATTCCCGCCGCATGCGGGCGCTCTTTCTGTTGATCTTTGCCGGTGATCTGCTGCTCCTGTTCAATCTCAACCGGGCAGGGATCGCCCTCTTTGTACTGGTTCAGATATTGATGATCCTCCGGAACAGCCGGGGCCTGGCGGATTACTGCATATCCGGCAGTTTGCGGCAGGACCGGCTCTGGCTGACCGCCAGCGGGGCTGCCGCAGCAGGACTCTGGGGTCTCCTCGCCTTGGGGCTCTTCGGTCCGCTGACCCGGGGGAGGGAGCTCTTCGTGTTCATTCAGATCTACATCCCCTGCATCACCCTCTCCCTCTGGGTTTCCTGGCTGACCCTGAAGATAGGGCACTTTCCCAGGACCGGCGCCCTGCTCATCGGGGCGGGGATGACCTGTTTCTTCCTCTGCGACATCACCGTGGGCCTCCGGATGTCCCTGACCGGGGAGAGTGCCCGGAGCGCCGCAACGGCCCTCACCTGGGTCTTCTACGCCCCGGCTCTGACCCTCCTGGCCCTGAGCAGCTACGATCCCAAACGTCTCGTCTTCCGATGAGGATCACTCACAG
>CALCJG010000462.1 GCA_937967705.1 uncultured Spirochaetia bacterium | reverse complement strand
AAGAACGGCATGGGCGCCTTCGCGGGCCCCTTCACCCTGGCTTCGGGCATGCAGCCCGATCAGATCGCCGGGGCGCTCAACATGCTCGTGGAGCGCTACAAGCTGAGCATTCTCAAACCCGAGCCCGAGATCATCGACGGCTCGTTTAAAACCATGGGGAGATAGGAGGAAAGACATGTCTGATGCAGTATTATTCGAACAGCAGGGGATGGTGGGAATCCTCACCATCAACAAGCCCAAGGCCAATCAACTGAGCCACGAGGTCTTCGAGGGATTCCGCAGCTTCCTGGACGCCAACGAGAACAACCGGGAGATACGGGCCATGATCGTGACGGGTTCCGGCGACAAGATCTTCAGCGCCGGGGCGGACCTCACCAGCGGCTTCGGGGGACTCAGCGCCGTGGACTTTCTCAAAAGGGGACAGGACATCTGGAACAAGATCGAGGACTACCCCAAACCCGTCATAGCCGCCATGAACGGCCATGCTCTGGGAGGCGGATGCGAGCTGGCCATGGCCTGCCATTTCCGTTTTCTCAAGAAGGGCGCACGCGTAGGCCTGACGGAAACCAACCTGGGCATCATCCCGGGGTACGGGGGTACCCTGAGGCTGCCGCGCCTCATCGGACGGTCCAAGGCTCTGGAGTATATGATCCTCGGCAAGCAGATGGAGGCCGAAGAGGCCGCGGCCCTGGGGATGGTGGACCGCATCTGCGACGAGGGCAAGGTGATGGAGGAGGCGCTGGAATTTGCCGGGCAGATCGCCAAAAGGCCGCCCCTCTCGGTCAAGGCCCTGCTGAAAATTCTCTCCATGAGCCCCAGCGTCTCTCCGGAACAGCACCTGAAGGTGGAGCGCGAGGAGCTCGCCAAACTTTTTACTTCCAAGGACACGATGGAGGGGATGACCGCCTTCATGCAGAAGCGGGAGCCTAATTTCATCGGTGAGTGAGAGAGCCAGAACCAGTTGATATACATCTCTGCCGGCGGGGACGAACTCCCCTCCGGCATTTTTTATCCCTTCCCCGACGGCCGACACCAAAGAAGACTTTACAAATCCTCCGCGATCCCTTATCAAGGGGACCGGGGCATCTGACCCCTTGACAGGAAAGATCATTTACGGCAGCGGGGTGATATGAAGCAGACGGTACTCATCATCGAGGACGAATCGGGCATCGCCGACACCCTCACCTACGCCCTCGGCACGGAGGGATTCATCGCCCTCTGGGCGGCCACGGGGGAGCAGGGGCGGCAGTTGCTGAAGGATAAACCAGTGGACCTGGTGATCATCGATGTGGGGCTTCCGGACATCAGCGGCTTCGAGCTCCTCAAATCCCTGCGCAGGGATTCCGACGTTCCCGCCATCTTCCTTACCGCTCGTTCCGGCGAGATCGACCGCATCCTGGGCCTTGAGCTGGGCGCGGACGATTACGTCGTCAAGCCCTTCAGTCCCCGGGAGGTGGTCTCCCGGGTCAAGGCGGTACTGCGCCGCAGCGCCGACAAACCACAACGCGAATCATCCACCGCCCCCTTCGAGATCGACACCAACCGGCGGCAGATCCTCTACTACGGGGAGCGTCTTGTCCTCTCCCGCTACGAATACGAAATCCTCTGCCTCCTCATCAACCGGCCGGGCTGGGTTTACACCCGGGAGAAGATCATGGACCTGGTCTGGGAGGAGCCCGAGGAGAGCTTCGAGCGGACGGTGGACGCCCATATCAAGAGCATACGGGGCAAGCTGCGGACCGTCCGCCCCGGCCTGGACCCCATCGTTACGCACCGGGGATACGGCTATGCCCTGAAGGACGATCTATGAGGATCAGCACCCGCATTCTCGTCAGCTTCGTACTCATCTACCTTGCGGGATTTTATTTCCTCTCGGATTCCACCATGAAGGATATGCGGCCCCGCTACCTGGAGGCGGTGGAGGAGTCCCTCAACGACACCGCCCATCTCCTGGCCTCCCTGCTGGAGTCGGATCTCCGGGAGAGAAGGATACAGACCTCCCGCCTCGACGGCGCCTTCCGCACGGCCCTGGGCCGCAAACTCTCCGCCCAGATATACGGGCTGAAAAAGACCGGCATGGAACTGGGCGCCTACGTGACCGACGCACGGGGGATCGTCCTCTTCGATTCCTCCGATCCCCGCAACGTGGGCAGGGATTTTTCCCGGTGGAACGACGTCCATCTCACCCTGAGGGGACGTTACGGCGCCCGTTCCACCCGCCTGAAGCCGGAGGACCCCGCTTCGAGCATGCTCTACGTGGCCGCACCGGTCCGTTTGGGAAACCGCATCATCGGCGTCCTCACCGTCTTCAAATCCCAGGACAGCGTAACCCCCTTCATCGAGATCGCCAAGAGGAAGCTCTTTTTCATCGGCCTGGTGGTCACCGCCGCCGCGGTCTTTCTCAGCCTGGTGCTCTCCTACTGGATCGGGCGTCCCCTGCGAAGGCTGACGGCCTACGTGCAGTCCCTGAAGACCAACGAGAGCGCGCGGCTCCCCCTCCTCTCGGGCAGGGAGATTCAACTCCTGGGAAAATCCTTCGAGGAACTCTGGCAGGAACTGCGGGGAAAGAAATACATCGAGGAATACGTACAGGCGCTGACACACGAGCTTAAGAGCCCGCTCACCTCCCTGCGGGGCTCCGCGGAACTTCTGGAGGAGGCGATGCCGGAGGAACAGAGGAAAAAATTTTACGGCAACATCCTGAGGGAGACACGCCGCATGGAGGAGATCATCGAGCGTCTCCTGGAACTCTCCTCCCTGGAAAGGCGGCGGCGCCTTGAGGACGTGGAGACCATTCCCCTGTCCTCCCTGTTCACCGAGGTGTCCGGCATCATGGAGCCCTCCCTGACGAAGAAGAGGATCACCCTCATCGCGCATGCCGATCCGGGACTAACCCTTCGGGGGGAGCGTTTTTTAATGAAACAGGCGCTTCTCAATCTGCTGGAAAACGCCCTTCGGTTCACTCCGGAGGGAGGCACCATCCGCGCCGACGCTCGCAGGGAAGGGGATTCCGTAATCATTGGGGTACGGGACAGCGGCTCAGGCATACCCGCCTATGCCCTGGACAAGATCTTCGACCGGTTCTACTCCCTGCCGGGCCCCGGCGGCAAGAAGAGCACGGGCCTGGGACTCCCCTTCGTACGGGAGGCGGTTTCCCTTCACGGCGGCCGCATTGAAATAATCAACAACGAGGAGGGGGGGGTCACTGCAACACTTGTCTTTCCTCAAAAAATTTAAAAAAATTCCCCCCTTCACACTGTTTTCATAATCCCTTCACAGAGACCTCCTATTCTGAAAACAAATCACAGAACAAGGAGCGGATCATGCAGATTAAAAACATCAAACAGTCATTAACCGTTAAAATTCTCTTCACGGGCTTTTTGGCCCTGATGCTCCTCATTCCCCTGGGGATGGTGACGGGAGTCATTTCGGAGAGAGAGGGGCGTCGTGCGGCGGCGATCAAGGAAGTGAGCGAAAAATGGGGCTTCGAGCAGTTTCTGCAGGGCCCGGTGCTCGTCGTTCCGTACCAGACCCGTTATGTGGACGAAAAAAAGGTCACCCGCATGAGCATCGAAAACGCCTATTTCCTCCCGGAGAGTCTGAAGATCAGCGGACGGATACTTCCGGAAAAGCGCTCCCGGGGGCTCTATGAAGTCATCCTATACAGCCTCAAGGATCTCCACTTCCGCGGTGAATTCAAGAAGCCGGATTTTCGAAAACTCAACATTGCAGGGAAGAACGTCCTCTGGGAACGGGCCTTCCTGGCCGTGGGTATCCCCGACAACCGGGGCATACAGAAGGAGATACGCCTCAAGTGGAACGGGGAGAGCCTCATCTTTCTGCCGGGAGTCAAGAACGCCCAGGTCTTTACCTCGGGAATACACGTCCAGCTGAAGAATCTGGGCCGGGGTGGCGCCACGCTGGCCTACGATTTCCGCATCGATCTGCGCGGGAGTTCCTCGCTCAGTTTCGCGCCCCTGGGCAAGGAGACCATCGTGGAGATGGAATCCCCCTGGGAACATCCCAGTTTCTTCGGCGCCTATCTCCCCGCCACACGGGAGATCAGCGGTAAGGGTTTCAGCGCCAGCTGGAAGGTTTCCTATTTCGGGCGCAACATTCCCCAGGAGTGGAAGGAGGGGGAAACCCCCGACCCGCAGGTCTTCGCCCGGAGCGCCTTCGGGGTGAAGATGTACCTTCCCGTGGACTTTTATCAGAAGTGCGTGCGGGCCGTTAAATACGGCTTCCTCTTCATCTCCCTCACCTTTCTGGCCTTCTTCCTCTTTGAACTCTTCAACCGTCTCAATATCCATCCCATCCAGTACCTGATGGTGGGCTTTGCCATGTGCCTCTTCTACCTTCTTTTCCTTTCCCTCTCGGAGCACATGAACTTCCTGCTCTCCTATACCCTCTCCACGCTGGGAGTCATCGGTATGATATCGGGCTATTGCTTCAAAGTGCTGGGAACGCGCCGGCATGCGGCCTTCATGGCCGGTCTCTTGGTCATGCTCTACGGCTATCTCTACATACTGCTGGAAAATGAGGACTACACGCTGCTCCTCGGTTCTCTGGCGCTCTTCATCATACTGGGCACGGTGATGTACATCACCCGTAACATCGACTGGTACAATATAAGACTGGGGAACGACCGGGAAGGTTCGGAAAGCCTGGAGGGTTTTTCTTCCTAGCAGGGCATTAATACGCGAGAGCCATCCCCTTCCGAAGATGGCTCTCAAAACTCTTGTGACATACAAAACACACAACCCTTACAGAATCTCACCCAGCCATGTCCTTATTCACGTCTTCATTTGAGAAGAAGCGGTCCGGGACCTCTCGTTATTCCCACCGCCTTACTGCAACATTGCCAGATGACATAATAAATATACAGAGGGATTCGTTTTTCAGCAACCCTTTTGATGAAAAAAAATCAAGCCGCCGCATTTTTTACACGATTTCATCTTCTTCCCGCGACTATCCTCTCCAGATTCTCCCTGGCAGTGGGATTGGGTATGAATTTCAGCAACCCGTCCAGCTGGGCACAGGAATAGTCCGGGCAATGACCGCAGTTTTCCAACCCCTTCTCCTGTCCGCATTTCCGTA
>CALCJG010000461.1 GCA_937967705.1 uncultured Spirochaetia bacterium | reverse complement strand
GGCCCGGGGCCGGGTTAAAAGGGATTCGATCGTCGCCGCAGCGGTATCCAGCACCTTCTCCAGTACGGTGGCCGTGGACCGGGAGGGGAAAGCGCTGATGAACTGCCTCACCTGGATGGATTCCCGCGGGGCTCCCTATATCAAGAGGCTGGCCGGGGGGTTTCCCACCATCGAGGGCTACAACGTCTTCAAGGTGCTCCGCTGGATCCGTTACACCGGCGGAGGGCCGCAGCTTTCCGGCAAGGACGATATCGCCCATGTCCTCCTCATTAAAAACCGGCATCCGGAGATCTACGAAAAGACCCACACCTTTCTGGGCAGCAAGGACTATTTCAATCTGAGGCTGACGGGGGAGATGGCGGCCACGCCGGATTCCGTCATGCTCTTCTGGGTGACGGACACCCGGGACATTCATAGGGTGCGCTACAGTGATCCCCTCATCAGGGCCATGGGAGTAGACCGGGAGAAACTCCCTCCACTGATCCGCTCGGTGGATGTGATCGGCACACTGAAGCCCGAGGTGGCCCGGGCCCTGGGACTCCGGAAGGACTTGCAGGTGGTGGGGGGATCTCCGGACCATCAGGCCGCTCTGGTGGGATCCGGTGCCGTGCGGGACTTTGAGGGCCATGTCTACATCGGCACCTCCTCCTGGATCGAGTGTATCGTTCCCTTCAAGAAGACCGACATGTTCCACAGCATCGCGAGCCTGCCGTCTGCCATCCCGGGGCGCTATCAATGCATCAACGAGCAGGATATCGCGGGGGGCTGCCTCTCCTTCCTCCTGAAGAACATCATCCTTCATAAAAACGAGTTTTACCAGGGCAGGAATCCCCGCAATGCCTATGATCTGCTGAACCGCATGGCCTCCCGGGTGGGTCCCGGCAGCGGGCGCCTCATCTTCACCCCCTGGCTCAACGGGGAGAGGACGCCGGTGGATTCCACCACGCTTCGGGGGAGTTTCTACAACATCTCCCTCACCACCACGGCGGATCATTTCGCCCGGGCGGTGTTGGAGGGGGTGGCCTACAACACGCGGTGGAGCCTGAAATACGTGGAACGATTTGCGGGCCGAAAGATGGACACCCTCAATATCATCGGAGGCGGGGCCATGTCCTCCCTCTGGTGCCAGATCTTCGCAGACGTCTTCAACCGGCGTATCCGCCAGGTCAAAGACCCCATCGAGTCCAACGCCCGCGGGGCCGCCTTCATCGCCGCCGCGGGACTGGGGTTCATCGGTTTCGGGGACATCCCCGACCTGATCCGGTATGAAAAAGTTTATGAGCCGCTGGAGGCCAACCGGATCCTCTATGAGGATCTCTATGGGGAGTTTATCAACATCTACAGGAAGAACAGGAACATATTCCGCCGTCTCAACGGCGGTATGGATAAGGAGGGGTGATATGAGCAGAAGCGAAAAAGAGAGTCTCAGCCGGCGGGATGCGCTGAAACTGGCGGGGGCAGGCCTTGCGGGTCTTGCGTTCACGGACATGACGGGTTGCGCTACGGCGGAATACCGGAACGTACCGGCGGTGGACTATCGGCGGGATCTGATACTGGAAAACTGCCGTGTCATCGATGTGAAGACGGGAAAGATCCATCCCTCCGGAAGCCTGCGCATACGGAAGGGGCGCATCCATGCCCTGACAGCCGATAAGGGAGATACGGGGAAGGCCAGCGCCGTGGACGCCCGGGGCGCCTACGTCATACCGGGACTCATCGACGCCCACTGCCACAGCACCATCTCGCCGGTGTTCGGGATGAACACCCTCGATCTTCTGAGGCACTTAAAAATGCAGCGTCGGCAGTATGAGCTCTGCATCGAGTCGGGGGTCACGACCATCCGGGACACCGGGGCTTTTCCTGGGGCCCTGCAGGGATTTCTCAGGGATATCCGGAACGGGAAACTCAAGGGACCGCGGGTGGTCTATTGCAACTCACTGCTCAACGTTCAGGGAGGGCACCCGGATGTTAATCCCACGGACATCAACCTCTTCGCTAAGCCCGTATCCCTCTTCATCGGCATGGCCATGACGAATTTCCGTGACCTGAAGGAAATGCGGGAGATTATGAGGGAAAACGCCGAGGGGGCCCGGTTCATCAAGTTGACCATGGACAATAAATCCGTTTTCTGCCGAAAGGAGGATATCCCCGCCTACAGCGATGAACAACTCAAGGAGATATTCAACTTCGCTGAGAAGAAGGGTCTGCCCGTGGCGGGACATTGTCACCGCCGCTGGGGTTTCCGGCGGGCACTGGGTTATCCCTTCCATTCCCTGGAGCATATGGTCTCCGATGAGCTCCTCACGGACAGGGAGATAGAGCAGTTCGTCCGGAGGAAGACGGCCGTTGTTCCCACCATGACGATCGCCCAGTGCTATCTGATGGAGGAGGCCTTCGACAAACTGCCGGAGGAGTACGGCCGGGACGAGTTCATCCGGCAGGAGATATCCATCCGCCGGAATTATCTGCAGCACGAGGCCCC
>CALCJG010000460.1 GCA_937967705.1 uncultured Spirochaetia bacterium | reverse complement strand
CCCGCCCGCGGTTGAGAAAGGCATCTACTCGGCGGCCCGATGCGGTTTTAAAGAAGCCATAGAGCCGCACGGCGACCCGGTTTTCCCGTATGAGTATCTCCATGCCGTTCTTTCTTCCTGAGTTGTAGCCGACGCGGGAGAAGAGCACCGCTCCGTCCTTGAGAGATACCGGCTTCAGCCTTATCTCCAGCGTGAAGGAACCGGCATCGTCACAACTGCCCAGCCAGAGATTCCTGTCGGTAACCATTTCGATACGGTGATCGCTCTTGTAAAAACGTCCCCCCCCTCTGCCGATCACCCCATGGCCCGTGGTAAAGATGTAGGAGGCATGGCGTATGACGTATTTCCGCGTGTCATCCTTCGTGAGCCTGTACGGGGGCGTATTGAGGGAGAGGACGCAGTCATTGTCGAAGGGCATGCGGTTGGGCTGATAGGAGGTGTCGTCGATTACGAAGATGCTCTTCCCGTGGATGTCCCGGATCTCCTTTGCGTTGAAGAGGTTCAGGTCCCGGGGACCGAAGCTCTTGGAAAAGTAGACGCCCAGGCGCGGTGCGGCAAGGAGAACGAGGAGCGCAAGGGGCAATGAAAATCTCAGAAGTGAGGGGACTACTTTCCGCATGACTCGATGTCCGCTATCTTGTCAAGCCGTCTCTGATGCCGCCCGCCGTCGAAGGGGGAATCGAGCCAACGCCGGACGATGGCCAGAGCCAGGTCCTCACCGATGATCCGGGCACCGAGGACGAGGACATTGGAGTTGTTGTGCCGCCGGGACATCTCCGCCATAAACTCGTTAAAGCATAGGGCGGCCCGGATTCCGGGGAACTTATTGGCCACCATGGAGGCACCCAGGCCGGTTCCGCAGATGGCAATTCCCCGGTCGGACTTGCCTTCCTGTACGTCCCTCGCCACCGGGGCGATATAGTCGGGATAGTCGCAGGATTCCTCGTTATTTGTTCCCGCATCGGAAAACTGCATCTCGGGGAAACTTTTTTTTATAAGATCCTTCAGGCGCAGGCCGGCATGATCGGAGCCTATGGTTATTTTCATGAACAGACCTTTTCTTTGACGCCTGCCGCAGATCCTTTGGTGAAGAACCCCAAATGTTTCATACCCAGGCCGTTTGATTGAACGCATAAAAAAAGAATAATCAATTATGAAGGGTGATTTCGGCCGTGTCAAACAAATTATGCCGGCCCGGTGGGAGTTACAGATTCTGAAGGAAAAGGACGATCCCCTTGCGCATCATCATGACAGCGATGGCTCCCAGAAAAAGACTGGTGATCTTCGAAAGGGCCTTGGAACCCGCTTCCCCGAGAAAGCGCAGGAGGACGCCGGAGAGGGAAAAGATAAAGCCCGCCAGAAGGATGTTGACCGTCACGCTGAGAAGCGTTGCAACCAGACCGTATTCCTCGATAATGATGAGAGATGTTGTGAGAACCGCCGGGCCCGCGATCAGGGGTGTCCCCAGGGGAACCGCTCCCAGCTGATTTCCCGGCAGGCGCCGCTTCTTGGCGGGATTGATGATATCAATGATGGCCAGGCTGAAAAGGATGGCACCCCCTGCAATGAGGAAATCCCCGATGGTGATGCCCAGAAACCGGAAGATGGCCTTCCCCAGAAAGATAAAACCCACCGACAGGCAGATGGCCGTGAGAACGGACTGGTATATGATTTTTAACCGTTCCCGGCGCTCCAGCCCCTCGCTCAATGAAACGAAGATAGGCAGGACCCCGACAGCATCTACCGCCACAAAAATGGGGATGAAGGCAAGAAAGAGGTTTTTCAGGGTGATTTCCATGAAGGAGCTCCTAGCGGCAGCATTTCCCGGAATCAAAGCTGCAAAGATTGGTATTTTCCACCTGCAGAGCGGTATGGGTGATCGCGAATCGCTGTTCCAGCATTTCGTTGACTCGCCGGATGATGTCATCGCTGCTGACGGGTGCTGGGGTCTCCGCGGTGCAAATATGGCAGGAGAGGAAGACCTCGCTGGTGCTGATGGACCAGATGTGAAGCCCGTGAACCCCCCCGACACCTTCCACGGAGCGTATCCCTTTCTCCACTTCCTCCGGGTCTATACCGGAAGGCGTGCCCTGGAGGAAGATGCGCATGGCCTCGGCGATGATGCCGACGGAGCTCACCCCGATCATAAGAACGATGAATAGGCTGATGATCAGATCGAAAATGACCAGTTCCGTGAAAAACAGAATAACACCCGCTGCAATGACTGCCACGGAGGAAACGGCATCGTAGAGGAGATGAAGGAACGCGGCCCTCATGTTGAGGTTTTTGTCCCTGCCCCCCCTCAGAAGAAGCATCGAGAGTATGTTGCCCAGAAGCCCGATGACCGCCACGGGGATCAGAATTTCCGGGCGGACAGGCACCGGATGCAGGTAGCGCATCACGGCCTCGTAGACGATGTACAGCCCGATGCCCAGGAGGGTCAGTGCGTTAATCAGAGCGATAAGAACCTCAAAACGTTTGAGCCCAAAGGAATATCGGGCCCCGGGCTTTGTTTCCGAGACCCGCTCGCCAGCGTAGCCCAGGATCAGCGACAATACATCTGAGAGATTGTGTCCGGCATCGGACATCAGGGCCAGGCTCCCGGAAAGAAGACCGCCAACATATTCGGCCATGGTTATAACCATGTTGAAAATGATGACAAAAAGCAATCGCGTTTGAGGAAAGGACGTATGATGATCATGACCGTGATGGCTGGACATGGCCTATTTGAGCTTGCCTGCAATTTTTTCAGCCATGTCCCGGCAAAGCTCTCCCATCTGCTCCTTTTTGTTTAGACCCTCAGTGAAGGAGTAGAGAACCTCGGAGCTTTCCGTGTCGATGAGCCGGGCGGAAACACGATATTCCTCCCCCCTGCGCGAAAGGGATCCCAGGAGCATCATCTGGACCTTTTCCTTGCCCT
>CALCJG010000459.1 GCA_937967705.1 uncultured Spirochaetia bacterium | reverse complement strand
GGTGGGGCGATCAGACCTTCACCCACGCCATCGAACACTGCGCCGACAGCGAGGGTTTCATGATCGGCAACAGCGGCGCCTGGGGAACCTGGTGCGTCATGAACCTTGTGCGCCCCGGTGTGATGCTGGAAAACTGGTACAAGTTCCCCTATGTCCGGAGGGGGATGGGCCTCTTCGTCAAACTGGCCGAGGACGACCGGGGCGAGATCTTTGCCGACGAGCGGACCAGCAAACCGATGACGGAAAACGACATCCGGCGCATGAACCGGGGCCTCTCGGTGGCCCGGGATATCATGATCCGCGCCGGCGTGAAGGAGAAGAGCCTTTCGGAACTACGCTGGGCCGGGGGCCATCCCGGGGGCACCATCGTGATGGGCCGGTACGTAGACCGATCCTTCCGCTCTGAGTTCGAGAACCTCTACGTCTGCGACGCAAGCGTCTTCCCCCAGTCGCCGGGATCGCCCCCGAGCCTGAGCATCATGGGCATGTCCCGGCTCCTGGCCAAGTATCTCCTGGGCCGCGTTCAACCCGAACAGCGGACAATTAACGTCAAACAGGAAAAATCCCATGCAAAACCATAGGAGACAGATATGACCGACCGTCAAAAAAGGTTCTTTTCTCTGATGTTCCTTCTCGGGGCCCTCTGGAACGTTTCGATAGGCATCACAGGCTGTCTCTTCTACCGATTCAGCGCCGTCCTTTTCTTCGGGGATTCCGTGGTTACTGAGGGGCTCATCGCCGGGCTCTTTTTCCGGCTCCTCATGGTGGCGGTGCTGATCTTCGGAGTCGGCTATTACCTGGTCTCCCGGGAGCTCACCCTCAACCGGGGGATCGTCTGGCTGGGACTGGCTAGCAAGCTCATCCTCTTCACCGTCTTCACCTGGCTCTTCCTCGCCGGGAAGACGACAATCATGGCCCAGCTGGCCCTCACGGGGGATCTCGTATGGTCGGTATTCTTTGCCCGTTTCCTCTACCTCTCCCGGGATACAGTGAGGACGGGTCCGTTTACAGGCTGAGCATCGCCGCTGCAAGGAAGCATAGGACAGATATATTGAGAGATTAAGGAGCCGGATGATGACCAAAAAGGAAACCCGCGAACAGAAGGTGGAACGGATTCATAAGGAGTACACCGAAACAGAAAGGGTGATACACAGCCGCAGGAGCGTGCGCCTCTACAAAAAGGAGCAGGTGCCGGATTTCATGGTGCGGCGCATACTGGAGGCAGGGCGCTTTGCCCCCTCGGCGGGGAACGCCCAGCCCTGGAAATTCATCGTCCTGCGGGACCCGGCGGTCATTGAAGAATTGACCTCGACGGTCTTCCGCTTCCTCAAGCTCTTCCGGGTCCTGCTGGATTACCGCCGGCCGGGCTTCCGCTGGCTCAGGCCCTTCACCAAGATCTTCATCCGGTTGAACCGGTACGAGCTGCACCCGGTCCCCTTCGGGGCCGTGGATCTCATCGCCCGGGAAAGGCTCGGCCTCTTCCACGGCGCCCCCACGGTCATACTTCTTTTCAAGGACGTCCGGGGCGTCGGCAATCCCGACCTTGACTGCGGCATCGCCGGGCAGAACATGGTCCTCGCGGCCCACAGCATGGGACTGGGGACCTGCTGGGTCAGTTTTCTCAAGCCCGCCTTCAAATACACGGGTAAATGGAAACGCCGCTTCGGCATCCGCCATCCCTATAAATTCATCAGCAGCATCGCCGTGGGCTGGCCCCGGGGCAATCCAGACGGCATGGTGCAGCGGGACACCCATGCCGTGGACTGGTACGAAAACGGTACCCGCACCGTTCTTACGCAGGGGGGTGATGTGCGGAGCCTGTCCCTCTTCGATCAGTTCCGAATGCCCGATTATTCCGACACACGGCAGATCTCCTGGGGGGAAATACAGGTGGACGAGGGTCTCTGCACCGGCTGCGGGATCTGCACAGAGGCCTGCCCCGCGGATTCCCTTCTCGTCGAGGGGAAGAAGGCCCGGATGCGCCCGGCCGAAGGGGTCCTCACCCGGGAACCCGGTCTCAGCCAGTGCATCGCCTGCGGGGACTGCGTGGCGATATGCCCCTCCCGGGCCCTCACGTTGAAAAAGAGCTACCGCTGGACCCGCTATTTCAAGACTCTGGATCGAGGGCCCCTCGCCCCACCCCGGCTGGATTAAGGGCCGGGTCAGGCCGTTTATCCCGTCGGGGATGAAAACCCCCGTATCCGGATTGAGGAGAGGGGTCTCCCGGCGGTCCCTCTCCTGCCGGCCATTTTCGTTAAAAAAAATGGATTGAAATATGCCGCCTAAACTGTTTCCATAACCCATGCACAACACATTCCCGATACACCGAACAGGTCAGCTTATGATACGATTCCTTTCCGGACTGTTTGTCATTCTGGTCCTAACCTCCTGCCAGGGTATACAGAAATTCGAAATCATCGAAAAGGATACAACCTTCGCGAAACTGGCCGCAAAGCTCTCCTCCGCCGAAAAGAGAATGCGGAAGAAGACTGTAGCGGTCTACGGCTTTACCCTGACAGGCCGGGGCGACGACAGCTATCTGAAATACGCCACGGAGAAGCTGACCCACGAACTGGTCAATCAGGGCGGGTTTTCCGTAATAGACCGGTCCCGCATCAATCAGGTGCTGAAGGACCAGAACCTCCTGCCGAAGGACGGCATCGACGCCGCCCGGGCCGCCTCCGTGGGTAAAATTCTCGGAGTGGAGGGAATCATCGTCGGTTTCATCACCGTCAAAAAAGGCGAAGTGGAATACATCGTACGGCTCATCCAGACCGAAAATGCCCTCATCCTGGCCTCGGCCAGCGAGAAAACCCCCCTGAAAAAGTCCGATGAGACGGCCGTTTCAGGGGAAAAGGATATTAAGGCGGAACCCGTTTCAGCTCTCCTGGTACCGGGCAAGAGCATCTACAGGACCAGGGAGCCCATAAAGGTAGAGTACTCCGGCATGCCGGGAAATCCCTTCGACTGGTTAACCCTGGTCAGGGCTTCCGCCGCTGAGGACACCTATAAGGAATGGTTCTACACCAACGGAAAAAAGTCGGGCTCCTGCACCTTCAAACCCGTGCCCCCCGGGGATTACGAGATTCGCGCCTACTTCGACTGGCCCAAAGGGGGATACAAGGTGCAGCAGCGCGTTTCTGTCAAGGTGAAGCAATAAGCAGAGTAACATCGCACCCGCCCGGCCGCTTCCCTTGCAGGCAGGCAGGAGGGAGGATGGCGAATAGAGGACGTAATCATTATACTCTTAAGGACAGGATTAACGATGAAAAATCAGACCAGGCTCAAATTAAAACCGCTTGAGAAGGCCGATCCCGACTCTCTCCGCATCTATGATATCACGCGGAAGACCATAGAGGATTTCAACGGATACGTCGCTGACTTTCATGAAACCATCCGCATATTGCGGGAGAATCAAGCCAAACCCGAAGTGATGAGGGACGGGGAACAGACCCGGGTAATAGACGGGGATATCCGGTATATCGAAGACAAGATCGAAGAGCTTTCCCGGGCCATGCAGAAGATCGCCGAGGACATGTCCTTCCTGGTGGAAGTGGAGGAGGAAAACCTGACGCGCTGAGAGGCTAAACGAAATGACTCACCCCGTCATAGAGGAACTTCAGTGCAAAAAGGGCCAGGACGGCGGCAAGCATCCTCTGTACCAGAATATAATAACGGTCGAACCGTTCCCGATATCTCCCCACAAGGAGGGCGACCGTAATCTTCGATCCTACGATGCAGACATAAAACAGGAGTAGGAATAAAACGGCCCCGGCCGTCGACACGCTGGCTGCTCTCAGCATGAGGGGAGTCCCCACGGTCAGCCAGAAGAGATAGGGATGGGGACTGAGCATGTTGGTAACAAATCCCTTCGCCAGACCCGTCGTTTCCCACCCGCCGTTTTCCTCAGGGACCTTATCAGCCTTCCCCCCCTCATAGGCGAGATAGACTAAGTAGATTCCGCCGCAGAGGGACAGGACCCCCAGCAGCGGGGTAAAGTCCTTCAACCGCTGAAGCAGAAAAACCGTTGCGAGTATGATGGGTGTGTCCGTGATCAGAGGGGCCAGCGCCGTCATGATCCCGGCACGGGTACCCCGGCTGAGGGTTTCCGATATCACCAGGACCAGCAGGGGCCCCGGGGAAATGCCGGCAAACAGCCCGAAGAGCGTACCGGAGAGGGCGAAGGAAAGGAGCGAGTCATCCATTTCCCAGGGGAACCACAGGCAGCCCTCCCCTGTCAAGTAGGAAACCGTTTTCCCGCCTATACATCATCAGCCGAACCGCCTGGTCCCGCCGGGATTGAAGTCCATGCTCATACAGACGATGCAGATATCGTCATCGAAGTCATCTGATCCCCTGAAGCGGATCAGATCCTCGTACAATCCTTTCAGCAACGGGCCAGGAGGGAGATGGCGGATCTCGTCGATCCTCTCCCGGAAACGCAGGGTCTCGTAATCGCCGGCGGGATTATGCCGGTTGACGGCCTCGACCAGCCCGTCGGTATAGAACAGTATCTTGTCGCCTTCCGACAGGTGATGCGTCACGCTGATGTATTCCCTTTTCCTCTCCCGGATCTCCTCGTTGCAGAAGGCGGCCAGGGGCGGGCCATGAGAGGTCCCCAGGAGGCAGGAACCTGCGAGTGTAATGACCATCGGAGGATTGTGACCGGCGTTGGAATAGAGAATGCTCCGCTCTTCTCTGTCGATTATCCCGTAGAAGGCGGTCACGAAATGGTCGGCCGTTTGACCGAAGAGCATGCTGTTGAGGTACCAGAGCAGGCTGGTGGGTTCATACTTGAGGGCACCCGATTCCTGAATGAAGCTCTTGATCATGAGGGTTATGAAAGCGGCCGGTACGCCGTGTCCCGATACGTCGCTGATGAAGATCCCTATCTTGTCAGCCTCGCGAAAGTGAATATAATCGTAGAAATCACCGCCCACCAAATCCATGGGCTTGTAAAAGTTGGCAATGTTCTCCACGGGGGATTCATCGGGCATGAGCTGCATCTGAATCCTGCGCGCCATTCCCAGGTCTTTCTCGATAGTCAGATTCCTCTCCTTGAGAAGATTTCTTTCCCTGAAGAGCTCCGAGGTTCTTTCCTTCACCTTGTGCTCCAGGTTTTCGTTGAGGATCTCGAGGGCCTTTTTGTTCTTCACGTTCTCACGGTAAGCCACCACAAGATCGTTGATCCAGTAGAGCGATATCCCGATGATGGCCAGCGGCAGGACGAACCCGATGCTGGGGGCATAGGCCTTCTTTCTGAGAATAAAGATCAGATCATAGATACTGGACACCACGGGGACCGTAAACAGGAACAGGGGCATCCAATACCTCCTGACATTGGTGCGGATAGCCGTGAAGAGCAGAACAAAGGTGATAACGACGATGACCAGTCCGGTCAGATTGCCCAGGCTCCGGAAGAAAACAAACCGCGAGGCCTCCCCGCCGATAAGAAGAACGCAGAACATCTGGAAGGAGAAGAGCGCGAGGCATATTCGGTCCATAAGGGGGTGTTGGAGATTAAAATAGCGCATTATGGATCGATAAAAGGCATAGATCGCAACCCAGGCACCGAAGAGGGCCAGCTGGCCATGCAAGGTAAAGTTGGCAAATGGGAGATTGACACAGTAAAAGGAGTTGTAAAGGCCGTAGGAAACAAGCAGCACGGCGAAGTAAAGATAGAGTCTTACGGAAGGCATATTGATAAATAAAATGAGGTAAAAGAAGGCGAAGATGAGAGAACAGACCACTATGACCTGGTTCCAGGTCACCTTGATAAAATAGACCTGCCGATATTCCTCCAGGAGATTGCTCCCCCCTATCCTGATTTCCCCGGCGATCCTGAAAAAACCCTGGCTCTGAAACTCCAACCTGAGACGGTTGTTCTGCCGAATCAGATCAGGGGGGATGTAAACGTAATAGGGCTCTTTGAAAACCGATTTGCGCTTGAACTGCGCCAGCAGGGTTTCATTCAGGTAGATTTTCACGTTGGAGAAGGACCAGTCCGAAAAGAGATAGGTTTCCCCGTAACCCAGGCTCTCCTTATCCAGCCCGTCGTAGAGGAGGCTGAAATCCCGGATATCGGCTTCACGAACGAATTGCTCGATCTTCCCGTAAGGCATGATACGGCTCTGCGGGCCGGACTTGTCCTGATAGCGTATTTCCCAGTCCCGGCTCAGCCGCAGGGCAGCCGGAGCAGAGGAAAACAGCGCTACTGGTACAGCGGATAAAAACAGCAGGAGGATACATAGGAACCGTAAACGCTTTTTCATCTTTTATCCATAATAATCTCAATCCGGGTCTTACTGATTCGTGGCATCCTTAGGTGCAGTTTTTATGATCAATTCACTCCTGATGCAATGGGTGACAGGCAGTAAAGTCCATTCCATAATCCCGGGATATTATACTATATCATCCGCTTCACCTTTTCAACACAAAAAGGGCCGGATTCAAGATCCGGCCCTTTTTCCTCCAGGGACCCTCCCGGAGAGCATCACCTTCCCCTATTCTTTCGGAGATCCGGTAAAGACGGCATCCGATACCTTTATGACCGAGCTCTCGTCGCTCAGGAGGGATTCGATCCTGCCGAAATACTTCGGGAATTCCGAACCGATGTAAAACTGCGATGATAGCACCTTCCCGGAGTAATAGGCGGCCTCATCATTGTCCCTAAGAAAAGCCTCACGCTCCTCGCCCTTCCGGGCCCCCATCAGCTCCTGCATGCGAGGCAGCGTCAGGGTGAGGGACCAAAGATGCAGCCAGGCCATGACCAGCATGAACATCGCCTGCTGCAGGGGCGTCGCGCCGGCGAAGAGATGCAGGAATTTACCCTGCCCCATCTGCCCCTTCATCTTCTCGATGACCCTGTCCAGATCCCCGAGTCCTCTCTCCAGTATCTTGCAGTATTTATCCTCGACAATCCCCCGGGCCACGGCGATGGTGCTCTCGACCCGTTTTTTGAAGACACCGTAAAAATGCTGGTCCCTGTTCATGAGTATCTTGCGCATGACCAGGTCCATGGACTGGATGCCGTTGGTACCCTCGTAAATCGTGGTGATCTTGGCGTCCCTCATGAAGCGTTCCACGGGATAGTCGGAACAGTACCCGTACCCCCCGTAAACCTGAACCGCCTCGGAGGTAATGAGCACTCCCATGTCCGTATTCCCCGCCTTGACGATGGGACGAAGAAGTTCACCCAGCGCCGATGCCTCCTCCTTCTCCTCCCCGTCCGCCACGGCCTCCAGGGTCTGGTTGCGGGTCAGAAAATAGGTCAGCATGCGCATCCCCTCGATGTAGGATTTCATCCAGAGCAGCGTCCGCTTTATGTCGGGGTGCTCCATGATGGGCACGGACTTCGCTTCGGGGTTGAGCATCTGGCTCACGTGTTTTCCCTGTATCCGGTTGCGGGCATAGGTGACCGCGTGCATGTAGGCCGTACTTGAAAGGGCCAGCCCCATGAGCCCCACACCGATGCGCTCCTCGTTCATCATGTGAAACATAATCCTGATCCCC
>CALCJG010000458.1 GCA_937967705.1 uncultured Spirochaetia bacterium | reverse complement strand
AGGGAGATTCTTTCATCTCCCGGTTGTGATTTGATATATAGTAGAGAGTGATAATAGGACTTCTTACCCGGGAACCGCTTCACGAACTGCCTGGAAGGGACAGCTATGGGTGCATATGCCGCATTCTATACACTTGTCGTGATTTATTATCGGAGCCTTATGGCCCTGCTGCGTTATGGCCCCTACGGGGCACCGTTTTACCAGGGGGCAGGGATGGTTTTCTGGACAACGGCTGTTTTCAACATGGATCATAACTACCTCGGATATTATTTAATAAATTCTAAAATACTTAAACTTTTGCCTGTCGGCAACACTTTTTTCATCGCTCCCTATTTTATTGTGCAATTTCCATACATCGGCTTTTGAGTAGAGGATATGGGTCATGACAGATATCTTTGTTTAAAACAGGATTACTGGAAAGTCCTTCATCCCGGATCATCGTTGAGGCATTCCGGAAAGGGGAGAAGAATCCCACCGGAACGAGGGGTCGACATGTAATCCCGGTAAAGAGGTATGATATATGAGACAAAGGTCCTTAATCCTTCTTGTGATTCTGCTGATTGGTGTTCCCTTATGGGGAGAAGAGCGTTCTGACCCCATCGACCGGCGGGTACGGAGCGTTCCGGTGCATTTTAACGGGGATTATCTCAAGGCGCATTACCGCATCATCGATGTGCGTACCCCGGAGGAGAAGGAGAGAAATCGTAAGGACAACCGTCTGGGGGGAAGTGTCATCGTCTTTTTTCACGGTCACGCCCGGGGTCCGGGAGATCTGGATGTCTTCATTCACCATCTGGCCCGCCGGTCCCGCTCGGGGATCGTGGTCTTCCCCATCTGTGACACCCCCTTCGGGAGGGATCCCCGCTGGCGGGGGGATGAGGGCAAAATGGTGGTCCTGATGGAGGTTACGCGCTTCGTTCTGCAGGGTCAGGGGATGGATGTTGAGGGTTTCCGTCCCCTCACGGAATTGCCGGTTACGGTGGGAGACAAACCGCTGCCGCAGGTTCTCTACCCGGATAAAATCCCCGTTAAACTCTTTTCCGTCGGTTATTCCCATGGCGGCATCCTGTCAAGGCTGACGGCCTCGCGGTATCACGATGCAGTAACTGACCTGGCGCAGATAACCCCTGCAGGCTATGAGCACTGGGGCCGGGGCAAGACCTCCGGGGGCTGCTGTCTCCTGGGTAATTTTTCCTGGGAATCCCTCAGGATTGGCGGCAGGGCATTCCGGGGGGAGGGGCGGGACGTCTGGGAATCCGGCTGGGGGGCCACCCGGGGATTTAGCGGGGACTGCCTCCGTTCCTTCTCCTCCTGCCTGCTGGGCAACTTCCATCCCGCAAAGCCCTTCCGCTCCGTGAAGGATGTGGGGGATTGCGCCGTATTCCTGGACGATCACAATGCACCGGTTTCCCGTCTGAGGCATGTCACGGTTCTCTTCGGGAGGCGCGACACCCTCTTTGAATACGCCAACGTGGGGTTCCGGGATCCGGATAACATCACCCCGGCTGAGAAGGGCCGTTTCTGGCAGACCTACTATCCCTCCCTGGTCGGGAGCGGGGCCAGGCTGACCCTGCGGGTGATGCCGGGAAACCATATAGGCTTGCAGACCCATTACCGCCAGTATGTGGAGGCGGTCCTCGAGGGTGCCGATCAACTGCGGCGAATCCCCTGAAGAAATTCCGTACTCAATCGGTGCCGATCAGTCTCTGGGCCTGGTAGTTGATCTCCCGTTGTTTCTTGATGCGGATGCGGGAGTACTCAATCTGGGGATATTCCAGAAGGGCCTCCTTGAGAACCTCGAAAATGACGACGAGGGAAGCGGAGAAGAGAAGGACCACCGCTACGGAAAAGAGGGCGATCCAGTGATATCCCGGCAGGGATTCTCTCCCCTGCGGGGCTCCGAAGAGCTCGTTATAACCCCACCGCACAATGACGTAGCTGAAGAGGGAGAGCACGCAGAAGGCCGCGGTATAGTTGAAATAGAGAAACCATTTGCCGATGTGCCGGGGGATGCCCCTCAGAGGACGGACAATCCCCCTGCCCATGATGCCGATGAGGCGGCGCACTCCCCGGTGTATGGCCCTGCGCAGGTGCCGGTAGAGCCGCAGGGTCAGTATGATGACGGCCACCGAGGTCATCGAAGAGGAGAGAAGGGCTCCCAGGATGAGGCCTGCCGCCAGGGACGCCAGGGATATGCCCAGTATAATACCTGCGAAGACGCCGATGGGGGCGGCCAGTCCCGCCAGCAGAGAGAGGAGCGAGGCGGTGAACATCTTCAGGGCGCTTTCGAAAAGGCTCAGATAATCCTCGGGGTTCTTTACGAAGAACTCCCATTCGTCCCGGTAGAAATAGTTTTCCCCCACGTTAAAATTTTGGAAGACTTCGTCATAGTAGCTGGCGTTGCCGTGGATTTCACCTTTTTTTAGTTTGTAATAGGCCTCCCGGAGTTCATCGTATTCGGGTCGCTTGCGGGGGTTGGTGAGGATGTCATAGGCCTCCCGGATGAGGACGAATTTTTCGTAATTTTTTACGTCTCCGGTGGCATCGGGATGGGTTTCCCTGGCCATTTTGCGGAAGGCGGCCTTGATCTCCGGAGGCCCGGCCGTCGTTTCGATCCGGAGTATCCGGTAATAATCCTTGAAGATGAATTCCGTTTCCATGTCTCGTGAATGTCTCCGGGTTTTGTTCATCCCTATCACCCGCATGATATTTATCAACCCCTTTTAAGGAGAAATAGGAGTGGACAAAGTCCTCTCCCCGGGGGTTATGGTCCCTATGGGCACACTGCTGGAAATCGCCGATCTTAGGAAATACTACGCCGAGGTGAAGGCGGTGGACGGGATCAGCTTTGCCATAGAGGGGGGCATTTGTTTCGGTCTCCTGGGCCCCAACGGCGCGGGCAAGACCACCTCCATCGAGGTCATAGAGGGGATACTCCCCGCCACTTCCGGGCAGATTCTCTACAAGGGGCAGCCGCGGGGAGCGGCCTTCCGGGAGGAGACGGGCATACAGTTCCAGAGCACGGAGCTTCCTCAGTACCTCACTGTCCGGGAGACCCTTGCCACCTTCCGGGACCTCTACGGACGGCAGGCGGATCTGGACTGGCTGATTGAGACCTGCCGCCTGGAGGAGCTTCTGGACCGGGACAACCGGAAAATATCGGGAGGGCAGAAACAGCGCCTGCTTCTGGCCATGGCGCTGGCTAACGATCCTGAGTTGGTCTTCCTCGACGAGCCCACAACAGGGCTCGATCCTCAAGCCCGGCGGTATCTCTGGGAGATCGTCCGGCGTATCCGCTCCACCGGGAAGACCATCGTTCTCACCACGCATTACATGGAGGAGGCGCAGATACTCTGCGACCGGATAGCCATCATGGATAACGGAAAAATCATTGCAGCCGGGGCTCCGGAGGAGTTATTAAAGGCCCATTGCGGCGGCACCGCTGTCATTCTGGAAGACGCCGACGATAATCTCCTGGAGGGTTTCCCCTGCCCCTGGTTTCGCATGGAAAACCGTCTGGAGATCGAAACGGATTCCCTCAACGAATGCATACACGAACTCGTACAGCGGGGGGTGGATCTATCCCGCATGACCCTCCGTTCCCAAAATCTGGAAGACCTCTTCCTTAAACTCACCGGGCATCACCTGAGGACCTGAGGGGCGATGAAAACGATCAAGCGTATAGTAACCCTCTTCAAGGCCCGAAACAGGGAGTTCATAAGGGACCGCTCCGCCCTCGGGTGGAACATCATCTTCCCTTTTCTCATCATCCTCGGCTTCAGCCTGATGTTTACCGAGGACCGCCAGGTGCTTTACAAGATCGGCGTGATCGGTCCGAGCGCGGCATCGGAGCAAAAAGCGCTCTCGCCGGTGCAGCAGCGGGAGTGGAAGGGTTTTCGCAGCATGCGCTACCTGGAATTCATCCCCCTGGAAAGTGAGGCTGAGGGGATGAACAAGCTTTCCCATCACCGTCTGGACCTGGTCCTCGATCCTGCAAAGGGCCGCTACTGGGTCAGCAGGACCTCCCCCAGGGGATACATCGCCGAAAGGATGCTCCAGTCCTCCGGCCAGGAAGCCCGGGGCTCTTTCGTCAGGGAGGCGGTGCGCGGAGAGGAGATACCCTACATTGAATGGCTCTTCCCGGGAATACTGGGGATGAACATCATGTTCAGCGCCCTCTTCGGCGTGGGCTACGTGGTGGTGCGCTACAGGAAGAACGGCGTTCTCAAGCGCATGAGCGTGACCCCTCTGCGCCCCTGGGAGTTCCTCACGGCGCAGGTCCTCTCCCGTATGTTCCTCATCCTGGCTACCACGGTTATCGTCTATGCGGGGTGCTCCCTGATCTTCGGTTTTACCTGTCACGGCTCCTATCTAAGTCTCGTTCTGATCTTTGCCCTGGGGGGCTTCAGCATGGTAACACTGGGGCTGGTGGTGGCCAGCCGGAGCAGCAGCGAGGAGTTTGCCGGCGGTGTGCTCAACGTCATCTCATGGCCCATGATGTTCCTGTCGGAGGTCTGGTTCTCCCTGGAGGGAGCCAACCCCTGGATCAAAAAGCTTTCGCTGATTTTCCCCCTCACGCATCTCACTACCGGGGCCCGCCGCATCATGAACGACGGTGCCTCTCTTGGGGATATCGGTTTCCATATCCTCACCCTCACGGTAATGTCGGCGGTATTCCTGGCGGCGGGGGCCTTTTTCTTCCGCTGGCAGAAAGCGGACTGATCTACCGGGCGGGGAAGGGAAACTTTAACAGAACCCCCAGCTCCGCGAAACCGGTCCCCTTATAGCCGCCGCCCCGCAGGTAGGGCATGACGGTATAGACCGGAAAGGTGAGCCGGACCGCTCCGCCCAGATGTGTCCCCCGGTCGTTGCTGACAATCAGGGGCCCCCCATCCAGTACCACTCCCATAAAGAGGTCACTTTTATTGATTATGGTGCCGATCTCCGGTCCGAAAGAGGCCCTGTAACCCTCTCCGGTGATGAGAAAATCCCCGTAAAACCCGTAAAAGACATGATCCTGCCCGGTGGTGACATAGCTCAGCTCAATACCGGCATGCCCGCCGTCATCCGAGGAACGGCCCACGTTGATCCCGACAGGAAACCAGTCCTTGGGGATGTTGAACAGGGAGGCCCGGGCCGGCCCCTGGATAAGGCAAAGGATCATAAAGGCATAGAGGGTGATGTTTCGCAGCTTCATGGTTTTCTCCTGAGTTTCTGGATCTTATAGACTCTAGGATAGGGGAAAAAGAGGCAGCCGTCTTCCCGGGATCAGAAATGTCTGAAATGAGGAGGATTGGGGGTCAGAGCCTCAGGGGGTTTTCAGCCATTCCGCCATTTTATGGTAGAATTCGGCAGGATTGTCGTTCATGGGGAAATGGCCGCTGCCGCTGATGGCTACAGAGGGGATATCTCCCAGCCGGTCCAGCACAGGGAGGAAGCGCTGAAGCTCCCCGTAAAAATAGACCCTGCGGCATTTCAGCGCCAGGAACTTGGACAGGAGCATCCCGCTGTCGGACCAGTCCACCAATGACCGGGCGCTCTGGTTGAAGGCCAGGGGATCGGCTTTTCGGATCCAGCGGGCCCAGAGCTGAGAGCCCCTTTCGGGGGAACGACCGGCGGTGCGCAGGATCTCCTCCAGCAGGCGGGTTCGGAAATGTTCGTAGCTCACGGAGACCGTACGACGGCTGACCCCGCAGTCGGCACCGATGAGGTTGCCCTCGATGCTGATCAGGCTCTCCGGGGGCCGGGGGAGCATCTCCGCCAGGAGAACCGCCACCGCTCCTCCCATGCTGTGGCACGCCAGGTGCAGACGATTCCGAGGGAAGCCCGTCAACAGTGCGGCACAGAGCCGTGCGTGATCCTCCAGGGTGTAGGAGAATTCCGCCGGCCTGCCGGAATCACCGAAACCCGGCAGATCCGGCGCCAGGAGGCTGTAACCCCGAAGAGAAGGAGCTTCCCAGGCGTCGAGAAAGGCCTCCCGGGAACAGCCAAGACCGTGAATAAAGAAGATGAGATCCCCGCTGCCCTGCTTATGGGAATAGCTGATCTCTAAGGGTATACTATCCAGGATGAGGGTGGTTCTCTGCGGTTTGATCATCTCAGCCCCTTCCTCGCATTGTATCCCCTGGAGGGTTTACATCATCCCCGCAGGCTCTTTTCGATGAGCAGTTCGAAACGGTTTTTTTCAGTAAAGGCGTAGGAGGTGTAATCCGTGTAGAGCCTCAGCTCCAGGTGGGAGAGGTTGACGTCGGAGACGAAATAGCTGTATCCCCTCACAGAGGACAGCAGTGTCTGCATCTCCGAGGCCACGTTCTGAAGCTCCCCCCGGGTCATGACCTCGGAGTAGCCACCATCGGGCAGGCTGAAACGGTAGCCGACCTCGCCGTTGTCCGTCAGGTGCAGTGAGAGCTGCAGTGGAACCACGTTTTTGATCGCCTCCTGAATGTTGCGTTCCAGTTCCAGGTTGACCTGGGTGAGGTTCACGTTGTTCTTCAGGTCCCGGTCCATCTGGTACACCTCAATGGGGACAAGGGCCTTGGCCAGAGGGGATTCGGGATGGGCCGATTTGACTTTGTCCACCAGACTGACGGTGAAGAGGTAGAGGCGGGCAAGATACTCCGTGAAATCAGCTGCGTTCTTGCGGAAGAACATCAGGGAGCCCCGTTCGTCGGAGACGAAGAAATAACAGTACTTGGCCGCTTTCTGGAAGTAGATCTGCACCGCGTTGTCCCGGTTCTTTTCGCTGATGATCCGGAGATAGTTGAGTTCAGGAACGGTTTTGTCCACCAGCATGCTCTTTTTAAGGCCGGTATTGTAGGAGAGCGTGTAGAGAAGCTTGATCTCGGTGTCGAAGGTGCTGCAGGTTATGATGTCATCCTGCCCCTGCCGGGCATTGCTGTACATGATGTAAGTGTTGCCGATCATGGTGACGTAGCGCTTTTTGACCTCATTGCGGTTCTCGACGAAATACCGGAACATCTCCTGGGTGATGTCCCTGTGGCGGTGGAGTTCCTTGCTGGACTGATAGGGCTGCGATGCGATGATTCGCAGGGCGCTCTCCATCTCGCTTCCGGTAAAGAGGGCTCCGGTCAGGACGCGGGACGTTATCTGGCACAGGTCTGTCTCTCTCTCGAAGCGTTCAAATCGGGTTTCGCCCCAGCTGTTGTGATAGAGGAAGAATATCTCCTCGAGCTTTTTGGCGTATTTGGAATAGGGGTTGATGATGACGTAACTCATCACCGGGAACGGGTCCTTGAAAATGTAGCTGTTGTGGAGTTCCATCTTCTTGGATGAGAAATGCAGGGAGAGATCCGCCGTCAGTTCCCGGATGAAGTTGGGGTCCATCTGATGAATGCCGGTGGCGATTTCCAACCGGGTGAAATCCTTCTTATAGAGGTTGTTGAGCCCGGTCCAGACGATGAGCCCTAGAAAGGTCTTCTCCTTATGGATGATGATCTTGGTGGGATAGTTCCGGATGATGACCCGCTTGGAGAGAAACCAGGATTCCTTGCCTTCCCTGTCCCGGATGAACTCGATGCTCAGAAGCTTCTCCGGGGGATAGGTCTTGAAACTCAGGGAATTGTCGATTTTGGTTTCCGAAATCTCGAAATGCGACAGGATGCGGCGGCTGATGCCCTTGAGTTCCTCGGTTGTGAACTTGCGCAGCCCCTGCTGGGTCTGCATGCGGCTCAGGATATCCTTGTACCCCTTGAGGATGTATTTCTTGGTGTTGCCCCAGAGTTTGTTGACGGACTCTATGTCCCAGTTTTCGAAGTCGTCCATCTGGCTGAGATGGGAAAAGTTCCAGTTCCAGCTCTGTGTGTACTCCAGCATCTTTCGCGATTTTTCGGGAATGTTCGGATTGTTGCTGATGTTGAGGTACTGGGAGAGCTGCGGGTCCACCTTGAGGTAGAAGCAGGACTTCAATAGTTCTGTAGCCACGGTGTCTCCGGTTATGGCGCTGTAGAACTCGAAGACGTAGTTGAACATGATGACGTAAGAATCAATGCTGTTGACATCCAGCTTCCCGGAGTGCACGTTTTTCTTGATGATGTTGCTGATGAAGGGATTGTTGCTGCTGGAGTGGAGATAGCGTTCCAGGAGGCCCAGCTTGAGTATGGACTTGAAGGGATGGCCCAGGGACTTGAGTATCTGGAAAAGTGCGGCCCCCAGAAAGTCTTCCCGGATGATGTTGTAGAGATTGCCCAGATCCACGTATTCCTGCATCAGCCCGGCATCCCGGGCTACGGCCAGCCAGGCCTCGTAGGTGCGGTCATTGCTGTCGGGAGGAGTTACCCACCAGAAAGGAATTTTTCCGCACAGGATGATGGAGCTACGGAAGAACTCCTCCTTGAGCAGTTCTCCCAGCGACCCGCCCGCGAAATTCTCCTCGCTGTCGTCATCGAAGATATTGTTCCTTACCTTGGTGATATCGTTGAGGAAGAAGTGTATCTCGGTGTGGTAGCTTTCCTCCACCCAGTTCTCTATGCGGCGGCACTTGGTCTTGAAATGGGCAATGATCTCCTGGCCGTACTCGCCCTCATCGATACAGACCCAGAAATCGAGGTCGGAAAGATCGTTGAAGGCAATGGTCCCGCCGCTGCCCATGAGGGCGAACATGTGCACAAAGGGCTTGGGGGAACGGTAACTGGGCTGACGGGCCGCGGGAAAATGCTGTCCGAGGAAATTCATCCCCCTGTGGGAGGGAATGTAGTTGTGAATGCCCGTGGGCATCTCCACACCCTCCACGTAGCCGGGCAGTGAGGGGTGATTGGATATCAGGAGGAGGGGGATGGCTTCCAGCAGGTCGATCACCTGAGGGTTGGTCAGGGATGCATAGAGCTTTGTCAGCTTGGCCTGATTGTAGTACTGGAATTTGCCTCGGTTGACCTGAATGCTGTCAGGGATGTCTGTTCTTTCTGGGGATTCCATGGATGCGATTTATGCCTGCACCTTGCTGTCTTTGGTGCTTTTATCGTAGACGTTGGCGATGTAGCTCGATAGCTCCTTGAGCATGTCGATCTGGATCTGTCGCTTGACCGGCTGTAATTCTCTCGTGGTGAGAAGGCGGATCCGGGGATTGAGGGGATAGAGTTTGTTCATCTCCTCAATCACCGCCACCTCCCCCGTGCTGATGCGGACCATGTCACCGGGGCCCAGGAAATAACCCTCGGGATCGAGGGATGCACCCAGGGATCGAATGAAATCCCTGAAATCCGTGGGGAGAAACTGATAGATCTTCTTATAGGGGGCATAGACCATGTTGAGCATCAGTCTCAGGGCCTTCTTGCCGGAATAGGGCTCCCCGTAGGGCCGCTTGGATACCAGGGCGGCGTAGACGTCGCAGAGGGCCACCAGGCGCACCTCCTTGGGAATGCGGTTCTGAAAGTGGTCCGAGTCCACGCCGTAGGGATAACCGGTTCCGTCCGCCTTCTCGTGATGCAGCAGAACGATCTGCTTCTCCAGGTCCTTGATGAAGGGGTTTTTCTCCACCAGCTTGTATCCCACGTGAGGGTGCTCCTTGATGAAGTTGAACTCCGTCTCGTCGAGCTTCCCGTCCTTGTTGAGGATCTCCCTGGCGACGGAGAGCTTGCCTATGTCGTGAAAAAGACCGCCCACCCCCATGGCGGCCCGCACCTCCCGGCTGTACTCCAGCTTGGTTCCCAGGAGAGCCGCCAGAATGGAGACGTTGGTGGAGTGATTGTAGTTGTATTCGTCCAGGTTCTTCATCTCCATCAGGGGCTGGAAGATGCCGTCGGCGTTCTCGTCTATTTCATTGAGCAGGGATTCCACCACGGCGCGGGACCGGTCGATACGCTCTCGGGATATCTTCTGCTCTTCCCCGGGCCGGGAAAAGATCTCCCGGATATGCTCCAGAAAGTCGATGGTGTTGGCGGTCGTTTTTTCCCGAGTCTCGGCATTGATCAGGCTCTTAAAGCCCGTACGCCCGGTACCGGCCCCTTCCGCCCTGCGCGTGGGATTGTAAAAGAGATACTGTATGTTGTTGCTCTTCAAGTGGTCCAGGAGTTTCCTGGTCAGGGGCGTGTTTGAGGTCAGGATGACGTTGCCGTACTCGTCGTAGAGGTCGTAGGAGTATATGGCATCAGGCTTGATGAAGCTGATGTCTATCTGAATCTCGTTGAGACGATCTCCCAGTATTTGGTTTATATCGTTTGCCATGTAAGGAATCCCATAAGGCGTGTCGGGTACACCTATTAATACATATCACCCCCCCTCTGGGAAATCAACCCAAAATGGAAGAAAAAGGGGTGAGAATGATAAAAATAATCGGATAAATATTACCGCCCGGGAGGAATATTGGGGTGATAAACCCGGCCGCGAAGGCCCCGGTCCCCGGAGGACAATTCGAGGCCGTCGAGGGCCCGGACCTCAGGCGGAGCGCTACTTCTTCTGAAGATGGGTCATGACGAAATTGCGGAACTCCGCCCGTTCGTAGGCGTAGGATTCCTCCAGGCTGTGGGCGTTCTGGTATTCTATCAGATGCTTTATCTTGGCCTGCAGTACGGGATTGGTTTCGCAGATGAAACGGGCCAGTTCCCTGGCGCGGGGCATCAGCTGATCTGCAGGCACCACCTCATTCACCAGCCCCGCCCTGAGGGCCGTCCGGGCGTCGATGAACTGGCAGGTGAGGGACATCTGCTTGGCCATCCGCTGTCCCACCGCCTTCTGCAGGAGCTGGGTCATCCCCCAGCCGGGATGTATTCCCACCTTGGCGTGGGTGTCGGCAAACATGGCGTTTTCCGAGGCGATGAGGAAATCGCAGTTGAGGGCGATCTCGAACCCGCCGGTGATGGCATGGCCGTTGATCGCGCCGATCAGCGGCTTGTGGCAGTCCCCTATCACGGAGGGGAGATCCCTCCCGTCGCCCCGCGGATCGAAGAGGTTGTCGGTCAGGATGACGGCAAGGTCGATGCCGGAGGAGAAGGATTTCCCGTTGCCGGTGATGATGGCCGCACGGATGTCCTCCCGGGAAGCCACCTCGTCGATGCAGTTGTAAAGCTCCGTCAGCAGGGCCTGGTTGAAGGAGTTCCTCCGCTCCGGGCGGTTGAGGGTGATGACGGCCACGCCGTTGTCCACTTCGAATAATACGGGTTTTTCCATGATTGAGCCTCCTCGGGGGGTATCGTCAGGGAGCACTTCCCTGTCCATGCGGATGAGCTTAGGGGAGGGGGGTCCATCCGTCAAGCGATTAGATTATCAGGCAATGTGGATCGAAGATAGCTCTCCCCTGTGTGTCTGGGAATGCAGAAAAAAAACTGGAACAATGCGGAGGGCTGGTTATTTAATGGACGTGTCCTGTGGCAGTCATGCTATTATGTGCAACACGGCCGGGATATCCTGTCAGGCTTCTTACGGGACGCCCTGCTCTCATACTGGAGGTTATAAATGGAATGTAAAAAAGACAAAAATCTGGCGCGCTGCAACTGCACCTACGAACCCTGCTCCCGCAAGGGTCTCTGCTGCGACTGCCTGGCCTATCATCTTCGCTCGCGGGAGCTTCCTGCCTGCTGTTTTCCAAAGGACGCGGAGAGGAGTTACGACCGCTCTTTCCAGCATTTCGCTCGCCTGGTGGCGGCCAACAAGATTTAGGCCTCTTCGCCTTCTTTCCGGGGGGTGATGTCAAAAGCGGCGGGATCCGCAGGCTCCGGGGCGTTTCCCCTGCCCGGAAGCTCCTCCGTCCATTCCGTCAAAAGGCGGGGGGCTTCCACGAGGAGCAGCTTGTCGCTTCGGGTACACCGCTTGATGAAGGCCTCAACCCTCAGCGCGGCGCCCCTGCCTCCGGGGATTTTCCAGCAGGCGGCCAGGCGCAGGGGAGGAAAGCTCCGGGTGTAGCGGGCGCCCCCCTTCCCCGCGAGGTGTTTCCGGTAGCGTGCGGTGAGATCCGGTGTGGAGCCGGTGTAGAGATGCCCGTTGCTGCAGAGGAGCATGTAGACCCAGTAATCCCCCTCCCCGCTCATGACGCCGTGTCCAGGGGGAGCACGATATCCTTTATCCGTCCCGATTCTACCGCCTCGCCAAACTCCTCCGCGAGTATCCTGTTGAGCCTCAGCACCCCGTGCCAGTAGTCCAGCCGCTCGTCGTCGCGTCCCTTGAAGAGGTAAAAATCGTCGCGGTCCGGGATCTTGCCCAGGGGGAGTTTTGCCACGAACTCCCGGGAGGGGGAGACCAGGAGCACCTGGGAGGCGCGGGCGGCGGCGGGTTTTCGGCCCTTCCAGGGCTTGTCGAACCAGCCCGGCACCATGCGGTCGGTGTAATGCGGAAAGAGGATGATCTCGTTCGGGGCGGCCCCGTAGGGAATATCCAGATGATAATCGATGAGCCCTCCGTCGCGGTAGACGCCGGGACCGGCTCCGGGGATGTCGCGCACCCCCGACATCACCAGCGGGATGGAGCCGGAGGCGAGCACTGCCGCCTTGAGATTGTTTTCCGCCAGGGGCACCCTCCTTATGCCGAAGCCCTCCATGGGGAAGAAGGGGGGGAGGTCCCGGGGATCGTAAAAGAGAACGCGCTGGAGAAAGAGTCCCATGGCCCGGCGGCTGAAGAGATTCATCAGGGCGGCCCCGGCGATCCCGGCGGCCAGAAGGGGCCGGGATTCGCTTGCCACGGGCCGCCGGCTCCGATTGACCATGAGATTGAGGCGCATGAAGGGATGGCTGAGGATGTCCCGGGCGCTTTCCGGGCTCAGGCAGGCGTCCATGATCTTTTGGCTCTCCCCGTCGATCTCCTCCTGGGAGGGTTTGAGGGAGTAGCGCTGGCTGATGTAGGCCGTTTCGAAGGCTTCCAGGGCCTGCAGGGGGTTCTCCTTCGCGTAGGAGGCGAACCGCCAGGCCCCGATGGAGGAGCCTATGAGGTAGAGCGGATGGCTGCGGTCCCGAAAAAATCCTGACAGGAGAAACCGGTCCAGTCCGGAGAGCACCAGCCACTTGGGCCCCCCCGCCGCGCCGGCTAGGATATTGATCCGCTCGGGCTTTAGTCCTTCCTCCCGGAGGAGGGTCAGAGCCCCGGGACCGGCCTGGAGGGTGATGTTTCTGAAGGAGCACATCATCCGCCGCTCCGGAAGCGGAGGGACCGCAAAGCTGTTTCAGAGCATGCTCGTTTTCCTGCCTGTTGCTGCATGGAGTTCCTCTCTCTTTTGGATGCGATGACGATATGCAGGGTAAGGGGGAAAGGGCAAGGGGGCAACAAAAAAATCAGGAGGAGGCGGAAATCCTCTCTTTCAGCCGGTTCATCTCCCGCCGGTATTCCTCCTGGGCCACCATGCCGGCGGAGAGATCCAGGAGCCTTCCGGAGATTTCCTTCTGCTCCGGCAGCGGGGGCAGCGGCACGGAAAACTCCCGGAGTTTTCGTGCCGCCCCGCCGTACAGCTTCATGGCGGAGCAGTTGTAGAGATAATGCAGGAGGTTGAGGAGATAGAAGGTCTCGCAGCGGGACACGTCCGGGCGCAGGATGAGGCAGCCTGCGCCGAGAATCCCTCCTGTATGGAAGAGGGGAAAAAGCGCCGAGGCGCCGGCAAGCGGACCGTTTGAGGCCGCGACGATATCACCCCCCCGCACCCGGAGAGAGGCGTGCGCTTCGGCGGTCCCTTCCGGCAGGCGCAGGCCGTTGTCCCGGTAGCGGAGGTCTTTAATCGTCTCCGGCGTGATCAGGGGCAGCCCCGGGGCCCCGGCCTCCTCCTGACGGGCCTCTCCGTAGAGGCCGTTGCCGGCGGGGCCATCCACGAGCCCGTCCGAGGCGAGGAGCTCGCCCAGGGGCACGGCGGGCCAGCGGCGTCCCAGAGGACCGGGGCCGCCCAGAAACTCCTCCATCAGCAGAAGCTTGCACTCCTTGATGAGGACGTAAACCTCCCCCGAGAGGTCCAGGGACCTCTGCAGGGTCTTGTCGAAGCGGGAAAGAAATTCCTTCATGATTATTTGCCGAAACGGATGCGCAGGGAGCCGCCGTGCTTGTCGTCGAAGCCCTCCACCGAGGACATGGTCTCCACGGGACCCAGGGCCTTCTGCAACGCCCCCTCCGTGAGGAACTGGAAGGTTGTGCGCTTCTGGAAGGTCTCCACCGAAAGGCCCGAGGAGAAGCGGGCCGCGCCGCCGGTGGGCAGCACGTGGTTGGTGCCGGAGTAATAGTCCCCCACAGCCACCGGTGCGTGATTGCCCAAAAAGAGGGAACCCACGTTCCGTATGCGGGTCAGGTATTCCAGGGGGTTTTCCACCATGAACTCCATGTGTTCCGGGGCAAAGCGGTTGTTGAAGTCGATAGCCTCGTCCAGGGAATCGACCAGGAGGATGAGGCTGTTCCGGGTGATAGCAGTCTTCTTGATCTCGTGGCGTCCGGAGCCGGACTCGATGTCCCGGGTGATCTCCCCGGCCACGCGCCGGGCCAGCTCCTCCGAGGGGGTAACGAGGACCGCCATGGCCATCTCCTCGTGCTCCGCCTGGGAGAGAAGGTCGCAAGCCACCCAGTCCGCCGGGGCTTTATCATCGGCGATGATGAGCACCTCGCTGGGGCCCGCCATCGAATCGATCTGCACCACCCCCAGGCTGAAGAGGTAGGTCTTGGCGGCGGTCACGTAGATGTTGCCGGGGTCAACGATGATGTCCGCCTTGGGCACGCTTTCGGTGCCGAACCCCGCCGCCGCGATCCCCTGGGCGCCGCCGGACTTGAGGACGGTGCGCACCCCCAGGAGGCGGCAGACCGCCAGGATGGCGTTGGAAACGCTCCCGGATTTGTCCGGCGGTGTGACCACGGTGATGTTTCGGCATCCGGCAATCTGTGCCGGGATGACCCCCATGAGCACCGAGGAGGGATAGGAGGCCTTGCCCCCTGGCACGTAGATGGCCGCTGATTCCACGCTCTGATAGAGCATGCCCAGGGTGGTGCCGTCTTCCCGGCTGTAGAGATAGGCGTCCCGGGTCTGATGGCGATGATACTCCTCGATGTTGCCCCGCGCCTCGTCGAAGGCACGGAGCACCTCCTTTGGTGTGTTCCGATAGCCCCGCTCGATCTCCTCCTCCGAGGCGAGGAGTCCAGATCGGAAGAGCGTCGTGTAGGGAA
>CALCJG010000457.1 GCA_937967705.1 uncultured Spirochaetia bacterium | reverse complement strand
CTCATTATCTCTCTCCCTCGATAAGATATTTGATTCTGTTCCATACTGGCTTCTCAGGCTTCTGAGGGCCCCTGCAAAACTCTATCCTCCTCTTATACAGAAAGAAGATAGCATAACTTTGTTATGTTATGACAAGATTGCAAATTATTGACTTATTTTCAATCCCTTTTTCCGGTTCTCTCATAGGAATCTGTATAAAGACGAAAAAATATTGACAAAAATTCCTCCATTCAAATACAAAGGAGCTTCAGCGTTTTTTTAAGTTTTCGGTGTATCACCCGCCCTGGAGGGCGTCAGATATTCAATAATCACGAGGAGAGCATCATGAAGAAGAGAATCATACCCTTGCTGTTTCTGCTGTTCTGTTTCATCACGACAAACCTTATGGCGGATGATCCCAAAAAGGCCTACAGGTCCTGGGAATATCTCAATCTCCCGGTGGTTCTGTCTCCCAACTGGACCTATAACATTCTGCTCAGCCACGCCTATGAGTATAAGAGGGAAAACGATCCGGCAAAGTTAGATGAGGAGAAGAAGACCTATTTCCATGAGGTCTTTACCGGTCCCATGTATACTATCAAGTCGGGAGATTTTACCCTCAGACTGCCCCTCTGGTATTACTATCAGGGTTTCCCCGTCAAACAGGCGAGCAACAGTACTTATCCCAATGCCTATTATTATTCTCACAACGTCGAGTTCCTCCCCATTGTGGAATACAAGATCGGCAATTTCAAGATCTGGAACCGGGTGATCTTCCACAACAAGTTTTATTCTTCCTACTACGAAAAGGATAAAAGATTGAAGGATTCTGGAAAAGATCAGGACGGCAAAGGCTACTCCCTCCTTCTTCGGGAATATCTCCGCTTCGAATACAATGTGACCGAAAGCTTCCGCCTCCTCATCGGGGATGAGATCTTCTACGGCACCATCGAGGACAAGGACACCAAGGACATCACCCCTGACAGACTGGGCGGCCCCGGCGGATTCGAACTCAAGGGTTTTTCCCAGAACAGGCTCTACGCCGGTTTCGGATACAACTTTACCAAGGAATTTTCCATCGAGCCTCTCTACATGTATCAGAGGGCCTATACCAACAAGGAAAACAAGAAGGAACTGGTGGAAGAGGATCATTACCTCTTCATCACCTTCACTTACGTGATTAAAACCTTCTAACATAAAAGACCTCCGCCCAAGGGAGGCTTCGCAGCACAGGCTTTATCCCCTCACCGCATGCATGGTTCCATGACCTCCGGCGGTGGGGGGAGGGGGTACATCAAACCATTGGAAGTTACGAAGGAAGCTTTATCCCAAACAGTATTCTTTGCAGGGCTGAAACACCGGGTTTCAGCCCTTTGCATTGAAAAAGGTACAGGCCCCCTTACCTTTTTTATCTTGAATTATTCCGTCCCGCATTTTACTATCGCTGGAAGAGTACCCGGGACAGGGCTATAATTAAAACATGCAGCAGGAAAGGGATCCTAAAAAACTGGAAAGAAGGGCCAAGGCCCTACTCCTTGACAAGGAGATCGAACCCTCCAAGATGGAGCTGGTGCGTTCCATCATGCAGAACGACAGGCTCCTTCCCGAGGAGAAATACAGCGCCGTCATCGAGCTGATTCAAACCTCTCCCGACAAACCCCGCTCGTCCTCGATCAAGAAGAACACCAGAATCGAGGTCAAGGGCAGCGTCAGGACGAAGATGCCCCAGGTAAAAAAAACCGAGGCATCTCAAGCATCGGTTTATCAGGAACCCTCGGAATCCGGCGTTTATATCTCGGATCTGCTATTTAAATACAAAAAGCTCAGGTTTTTCAAGAAACGCTGGCTCATCCATGCCAGCAACCGCCTGGGGATCGGTTTTAAAAAACGCCTGATCCCGACCAAACGGCTTCTGAAGGCCCTCAAGGAGATATACGGCCATCAGGAAAAGCTGCTGACCAAACTGCCGGACATCCTCCTGGAGATTCTCAGGGACCAGACCATCACGGACCCCACTCATTTCAATTACCTCCGTCAATTTCAAAAATGGCTTTCCGCAATGCCCCTCATCAAGTACGAGATGGGCCTTCTCAAATGGCTGGAAAGAAAGGACTTCGAACTGGAGATCAGGGATTATCTCATCAATTTCTTCTCCTTTTACCTGATGGATGCGGAGTTGAAGGAACAGATCATCATCCTCGTGGAATCCAAACTGAGGAACATTCTCAGGCCCGACGGTCAGGGAACAAGCCGTTCCGAAAGAAACAGCGACAAGCAGAACCTCGCCCTGGAAAAGGCGGTTCATGAATATCTGACGATATTTCGATTCTTTTTCTCTGCCGGCTCCTACAGCGACAATTCCCTGGCCAAGCACCTGGGAACCGGCTTCGGCATACCGCCCTACCCTCAGTTTTTGAAATTGCTTGGCGAATGTCTCTTCTACCATAAAGAGATTTCCTTCGAGGACATCATCGGTTATTACGAGATAACCCCGCCCCGTGTAAGCGCGGAGAGATGGGACTACGGGATGGATTTCCTGAAAAAATTCGGAAAGGACCCGGAAACCCAGAAGGCCAAGCGCCTTGCCCGTTTGCGCGAGGCGATCATACCCTACGAAGAACTCTTTTCCTTTCTCAAGCTGGAGATGAGCGGTCACAACATACTGCTCAAGGCCTTCGAGGATCAGTGGAAAATCGTCGATAAAAGGAAACAGGACACGGAAACTATCTACGAGGACGACTTTTTTACCTTCATCGACGGCTGCATCAATTACTTTAACAACTGCTACCTCCCCCTGCTCAACGGGACCACCGTTATGTTCGAGGACAAGAACCGCAACACCCTGGAAGGCCGCATCTTCAGCTCCTCATATTTCGAGCGGGAGGTCAGCACCCTCGATGACATCCTGAGTGAGATCAACTACTTCCGCACCAATAATCCCAACCTGGTGATCAGCTTGGCGGAGGCCCAGAAAATCCTGGCGGGCCAAATCAAGTCCATGTCTCATGTGGAGGCCTTTCTCAAGCGTATCGGGCACATCTTTTATACCTTCGGTCGCGAATTTCACCGGCTCTTCGACATCCACCTGAGATGGGTCAATACAGGCAGCGATGTCAGCAATACGCTTCTCATCAGGACCTCCCTCGACAGCCGGGAGGAGACCGCCGACGGGGATGATGCGGGAAGACCTCTTCCGTTTTATGACTGCCGCATCAAGGGGCTTCAGGACAGCCGCCCTCTCACAAGGCTTCTCACGGGACAGATACTCATCAGCGACCTGTATAATGACAGCCTGATAGTCCTCATGTCCTCCTTCTCCTATCAGCTCGCTTATGAATGCATGGATGAGAGCCTTACCTCCGATCTAGAATCCCGGAAGAGGCTTCTGGCGGAAATAAAAGAGCTTTCGGGATGAACCGTTGACTCTCCGCTGGTCCATCATACTCACCCTCTGTCTCTTCTCCTCCCGACCCCTGCAGGCAGAAAAAACCAGTGAGGCCCCCCCTGTCCAGAAACCCATTGCAGTGGTGCAGAGCCATTACGATAAAATCGACCTTATATTAAAGAAATATCGAATACCCTTCGATCTGGTCCCTTACAGGGACCTGGAGAAGCCGGAATTCTATGAAAAGCACCGCTCCATCTTCTTTCCCTGCGGCATGGAGACCCCCATCGAAGACAACCTGCTGGTACGATCCAAGGGGTACTTTGTACAGTCCGTGGAAATGAAGGGCGACTATTACGAGATCGATCAGAACAAGGTTTCCGAGAGCATAAAAAACTACATACGGGAGGGCGGCGCTGCCTATTTCTCGGGTTATTCAGTGGATTTTCTGCAGGATGCCTTCAACCCCTTTGATTATTTCTTTGATTTCCCCAATTCCGGCCTTTCCGGTCATGTCTCACTGAAGCTTTCCCCGACCCTGCAGAAGTTTTCCGGGAAGGACTCTATGAAAGTCCTGATGGACCATTCGGGATGGATCGCCATCAAGTCGCTCAGCAGGGGTGATGTTCTGGCGACAGGAACCTTTGACACCCCCCGGGGAACCAAATCCGGTCCGATCATCGCTCATTTCACCCGCAAGAAGGGAGAGTTCCTCTACTCAAGCTATCACACCCGGGACCCGGAAAACGATCTCATGCGCTATATGGTCTTCCGCATCGCCTACCGGAACCTGCTGCAGAGGCTGATGAAGCACACCGCGAAGTGGGAGCAGGGTATCTCGGACAGCGTCATTGACGCAATCATGAACCGCGAACAGGGCCGCACCTACGGTGTCGATGTCAAGTCCGGAAAGAACACACTCTACTTTACCGCCGAGGGCGGACGATTCCAGGTGGACCTCTTTGACGAAAGCCAAAATCTCATTTTCTCCTTAGACCACCAGGAAAGCGAATTTTTCCAGGATTTCAAATCATCCGACGACGCCCGTTATACCCTCAGGGTTTTTCCCTCAACCTCCTCGGAATACATCCCCTTTGCCGTTTTGATCGCTGACGGTTCCCGTTTCATACCCTATCTCACCCGGGTCTTTTACGGAGCCATTGCTTTTCTCGTTCTTCTCGTTGTCATCACGATTTTCCGCATGATGTACCCCAGAAAATTTTCTACCCGTACAAAGGTAAAATAGTTGAAAATAACACCCGTGGATGAACAATAGTTCTGGTCTGAGGACCGTGGGGACCGGTCATCAGGAGCGAAACCTATATATAACTCCATGTAAACATCATAAACTGTTACTGCCGTCAATTAACGGAAATTATCAGATAATCCACCATTTCAAGATGAATAAGAGGAGCCATCAATGGGCAGAGTGATTTCAGTCTCAAATCAGAAGGGAGGTGTCGGTAAAACCACCACCGCTGTCAACATTGCCGGTTTTCTTGCGGAAAAGGGCAAACGCGTTCTCATCATAGATATTGATCCCCAGGCCAACGCCGGCTACGGACTAGGCATCAATGTGGAGGAGCTCAACACGACGGTCTACGAAGTCATGATCGGTCAGTTAAATATACGTAACGCCATTTTCAAGACCAACCTGGAAAACCTCTTCATCGTGCCCTCCAACATCCATCTCTCAGGAGCTCAGGTGGATCTTCTGGACATGAGCGAAAAGGAATTCATCCTCAAAAAAGCCGTGGCGGAGATCAAGGAGGATTATGATTTCATCTTCATAGACTGCCCGCCTTCCCTGGGGATATTCACCCTTAACAGCCTGGTCGCCTCGGATACCGTAATGATCCCCCTGCAGTGCGAGTATTATGCCCTGGAGGGATTGAGCCAGCTGCTTAAAATCATTTCCATGGTTCAGGAAAAACTCAACAGGAATCTCAAGATCGAGGGCGTTGTGCTCACCATGTACGACTCCCGCACCAATCTCTCACAGCAGGTCGTTTCGGACGTCAAGGAATTCTTCCAGGACAAGGTCTTCAATACTATTATTCCCCGAAACGTCAAGCTCTCGGAGGCTCCTTCCTTCGGTAAGCCCATAGGAATGTATGACCGAAGCTGTGTGGGAAGTGAAAGTTATGAAAAATTATCAGAAGAGGTGCTGAATAATGGCTAAGCGTGTACTGGGCAAGGGACTCGGCGCCATTATCTCCAGCTCCCCCACACCCGTAGAAGACATGGAGAGAGGCATAACCGAAGACGCCCAAAGGATTGTTGACATCGACGTGGAGCTGATAAAACCCAATCCCGATCAGCCCCGAACGCATTTCAATGAAGAAGAGATACAGGGACTTGCGGAATCCATAAGTTCCGTGGGCCTCATCCAGCCCATCATTGTCCGCAAACTGGGAAGTGAGTATTTCGTTGTCGCAGGGGAACGGAGGCTCAGGGCTACCAAGCTGGCAGGTCTGAAGGACATCAAAGCCATCGTCATCGAAGCCAGCGAAGAACAGAATCTCACTCTGGCCCTGATTGAGAACATACAGCGATCCGATCTCGACCCCATCGAGGAGGCCAAGGCTTATCGGATGCTCATCAACCGGTTTAAACTGAAACAGCAGGATCTCGCTCAGAAAGTGGGCAAGGACCGTGCCACCATAGCCAATGTTCTGCGTCTGCTCAATCTTCCCGAGGATATTCAGAAGGGACTTTCGGAGGGGAAAATAAGCGTGGGTCATGCCAAGGTTCTTCTCTCCGCTCCGGAGGACCGACAGATGGAGCTCTATCAGGCAATCCTGAGCCAGGGTCTGTCGGTCCGGGCGGTGGAGGCGCTGCTGGGAGCTGATGCCCTGGAGAAGGATAATGACGGCAGAGAAGAGAAATCGACGCACAAGGATCCCCATATCAGAAAAATGGAGGAGATGCTGGTATCACTCCTGGGAACGAAGGTTGAAATACGCCATTCCGGCAACAAGGGACGAATAGAAATTAATTATTACTCCCTGGATGATTTCGAAAGGATCATTGAACTGCTGAAATAAAAAAAAGGGGCCGAATGGCCCCTTTCTCATGATGTCTTTCAGTATCCTCTATTCCCCTTCCAGCTGCTTTTCATCGATTTTAAAATTATTCTCCCTGAGCATCCGGTCCTTCCACTTTTTCATCTCCTCCATCTGCACCTTGTTTTCCAGCACCCGTTTGATACGGTCCTTCACCTTGGCATAGGGCTCGATGACTCTCTCATTTTTATTCCCCTGCCTCTTCATGGTGTAGTAACGCTTGTCCTTGTTCGCATCATATTCCTTTTTCATTTCTGCTTCGGAAATGGTGATCTTGTCCATCCCAATCTTTCTCATAAACTCCCGGGCAAGCAGCGTGTCCTTTTTCTGCTGAACCTTTTTCAGGTACTCGGGATCCTTGTCAAACCCCTTCTGCTTCGCAACCCGTGTAAAGAGCTCCAGCTTGAGAATATTCTCCGCCAGCTGCTTTTTCTGGACATCCGTTATCTTGGGCATGTTCTGACGGCCATGCCCGAAACGCGTCTTAAAAAATTCGATCCGCTGATTCATCTGACCTACAGTATAAACGAGATCCCCCACTTTAAAGAGAACCTCATTCTTGTTGCTGCTGGATACCTTGTCCAGATTTACTGCGACATCCGGCGCTTTCATGAGATTCTTGATATAGTCATCTGCAGCCTTCCGGTACAGACGGTTTTTAACCCGGGTCACCTGCATTTTGTTCTCGATGATTTTACTCAGGTTGTCCTCAGTCAGGTCCGTTTTGTCATCCACTTTCAGGATGTAGACCGCATTTTCCAGCGCCACCGGTTCCCTTGTGTATTCCCCTTCCTTGAGGGCGAATGCGGCCTTAGTAAGTTCCGGCTGTATCATGTCTGCAATAACAAAACCGATCAAGCCTCCGTTTTTCTTGGAGAAATCATCGGAATGCTTTTTAGCGATCTCGGCAAAATTCTCGCCTTTGTTAAGCATGTCGATGATTCCCCTGGCCCGTCCAACCGCTTTCTCGACTTCCTGTTTCAAGGCCTCCTTTTCCAGGTTAACCCTTTTGTTATCCTTGATCTCATAATTCTTTACCTTGATGACAATCTGGCTGAGTTTGACAGCAGGCTCCTTGAATTTTATCTTTTCCTCAATTTCCTTTTTAAATACAATGCTTATGATCTGAGATTCCGTGGCCATATCGGAAATGAACTTGAATTCATCTGTTTTGTCCACTCCCTGCTTTTTAGCCTCCTGAATGGCCATCCTTTCCAGAAAGAGCGTTTCCAGCTTGCTCTTCTGCATCTTCTTGCTCTTTAGGAGGGACTCCTTGTTGAAATGGTTAATCTCAATGTAATCGTACAGATCGCCCCGGGTAATCTTTCCCCCGTTATAGCTTCCCAAAACGTCGTCCTTACCCTTACAGGCCATCATAACAGCCAGCATGAAAACCAAACCTGCTCCAATCGTCTTTTTCATCGATCCAAACTCCTTTTTAAATATGTTTCTGTATAAGTGAAAATTATTCAACATCCTGATATAATTATTTGTCAATGTATTTTACTATAGAACAGCATCCCATTTTCCCGAAGGTTATGACTCGAGTCTTATACGCGCATCCAGCGCTATAAGACCCGAACCATCCTTCAATACCCGCACGGGATTGATATCCAGCTCCCGGATAACCGAAAAACATCCCAGGACATGAGAGATCCTTAAAACCGCATCGACAAATCCCTCGACATCCCCGGCACCGGATCCCCTCGCCCCCTTCAACATGGCATAGGACTTCAGAGAACGGACCTTCTGCATAATATCCCTACGGGAGGCAGGACAGAGCAGATTGCAGACATCCCCGAAGACCTCCACATAAACTCCCCCGAATCCGAAGGTCACCACGGGACCGAACTGATCGTCGAACTTGCCTCCGATGATCATATCGTATCCCTCCCCCGCCATCTTCTGTATACGGACACCGTCAAATCGAGCCTCTGGCTTATACTTCAGGAGGTTATCCCGGATTAACGTAAAACCCTCCCGGACTCCCCGTTCATCTCCTACATTAATGAGTACGCCTCCGGCGTCGGTTTTGTGAACGGCATCCGGCGAGACGACCTTCATGACCACAGGGTAGCCGATACCAGCCGCCACGGAGACCGCTTCTTCTGCATTGACGGCCATCCTGGATTCGGGAACGGCGATACCCGCCTCTTTCAGTAATTCCAGGCTCTCCTCGCCAAAAACACCCCGGCGCCCGGCAATCCACTGCTCCAGGGCGGAATAATGAATATTCTCCGGAGGGACATCCCCATCGCCCCCGGCAGCCTTTTTGGCATAATAATTCGCCTGGGCCGCCAAGGCCCGTACCATCTCCTCGGGGCTGTTGAATATAGGGAAACTCACAGTGTGTTTTATCTCCGAGAGGGTATCAGAAACGCCGTAGAGACAGATCCCGAGGGGCTTACCGGAGGATAATATGGACCCCCACATCTCCTTGGAAATATCCGTGAGGAACATGCGGGAAAAGACGTTTTCTCCCGTGGGCATCTGAGGCCTCTGGGTGATGTAAACGGCCCCGTCAACGTTATCGTTGTGCATGACCGAAAAAAGGACATGGGCCGTCATCTGGGGATTGTAGATATCCCCCATGTCCAGGGGATTGGAGAAATGGATCACCCCTGCATTGGAGAACTTCTGAAGGCCGGCATAAAAATCCTCCCCGGGATCGGCAAATTCAAAGCCGGCGTTCTCGCAGAGGTCTGCCGTTATGACGGAGAATCCCCCCGCCGGACTCATCACCATGATCCTATTGCCCTTCATGGGCGGCATCTGAAAGGCTTTAGCCACCGAGACGAAATCGCTGTAATTTCTTATGCGTATGACACCGGCCTTCTCGAAGGCGGCGTCAATGATGTCTTCATCGTTGCTGAGCGCCGCCGTATGGCTCATGGCGGCTTTCTTCCCGGCGCTGGTGGTATTTGATTTGAAGACAACGATGGGTTTGTCTATTTTTTCCGCCGCTTGGATGAATTCCTTCCCGCGCTTGATACTCTCCAGGTAAAAGCAGATGATTCGGGTCTCCTTGTCGCTTCCGAGATATTCCAGAAAATCGACTTCATCCAGATCAAGCTTGTTCCCGATACTGGCAAATTTGGCCATGCCCAGATTCTCCTCCATGAGGAGATTCCACATCATGAGGCCCACCCCGCCGCTCTGGGACACGATGGACATCCCCCCGATGGGAGGCCTGTAGAGAGGCACGAAGGGGAGGCATAGGCCGTTGACAGTATTGGCTACGGTCACACCGTTCGGCCCGACGAATCGGATGCCGTATTTTCGGGCATTTTGAAGCGTCAGGTCCGAAAGCCGGCGACCCTCTTCTCCGAATTCACTGAATCCGCCGGAAGGGATCGCCATGCGCCGGATACCGAAGCTTCCGCACATTTCCACTGTGTCCGGTACGAACTTGGCCGGGATAAGGCATACGGCCAGATCAGGCACCTCCGGCAGGTCACGGATATCCCTGTACATCTTGATCCCGTCCACATGTACATCCTCCGTTCGGGGATTGAGGCCGAACAGTCTGCCCCGGTATCCCCACCGAAGGAGGTTTTCCAGAATCATCCGGGGTATATTGTTTTCCTTGGATGAGAGACCGATGATGAGTATAGAATCCGGATAAAAGATCTTTTCCATGCCTTCTCCCTTTATTTGGACATCCAGGTTTACCGAGGGATTTTGCCACAACCGGCGGCGCATGCCCCGGCCCCTGTAATCTCTGTTTTCCGGCCGGGGATGGGTACAAGAACCTGATCCCAATTTATGCCCTTTTTACGGATTATGTCAAATAATTATTTTTCCAAATAGTATTGACAATTTCCTCTTGGCCGAATTCATATCTTATTGGAGAACAACCATGTAATCCTTCATACGAAAAGCATGAATGACCATAAGCGATACAGTGAAAAACTGAAACAAATACTGAGCAAAGAAGAGCTTCTCATCTTTAAGAAGGACACCTACAGTCTTGTCGATTTCGGTTATGAGTATGTTGATATCGGTGAGTACCGTAAAGCCTTTCAGCTTTTTAATATCGGCATGAGGATCAACGGTTATGATCCCGATATCCTTAACGGGCTCGGGATCTCTCTCTGCGAGCTGGGCAGACTGAAATCCTCCCTGCTCATACTTCAGAAGGCTGCATCCCTATATCCCGATGACGCCATCACTCTTGCCAACCTCGCCGGCGTTTACTGGGAGACATGTGAATTCGAAAAATCCGTTTATTATTATCAGAAATCCATCGACCTCGATCCCACAATCGACGAATCCCATTTCAACCTGATCAATCTCTACTACGACATGGGCAGCCTTCACATGGCTTATATCTGCTGTCTCAATTTCCTCAAACACAGGCCTGACAATCCCTCGGCGATTTCCCTGCGGGACGAGATCCTTCTGAATCTCGGCATATCCATCTGCTGATCAGCGTTTTCTGCTTTTGATCTGTCTCAAAAGGGGGATCGAATTCCTCAACTCATCCTCCATATCCCGTTTCCAGAGACCGTCCTCCCTTTTCATCTTCATCGTTACAACAAATCCCAGAAGGTTTTCCACGGGGTGGGAGGTGAATCGAATCTGAATCTCTGCACGGTCTCCGCTGATCTTCTCTGAGAGGACATCCCATTCGGCCCCCTTCATGAAAAGCTTTTCGGCTCCATAATGGCTTTTCTGCCCGGGCAGCATCTTTTCGATCTCCTGCATAGCCTTTAGAGTCCCCCGGGTAAAATATGTTTCGGCCTCTTCCGATTTTCCGTCCACATAAAGTCCCTGAATCATCAGGAGAGTACCCGCCGGAGTACCGCTCTTTTTTTTACAGGATGGGGATAATACCATGACAAGCATCAGGAACATCAGGCCTATCGCTGGGGCATACCGGCACATGGAAGCCTCCCCCTACTCCCAGAACTTGTTGTAGGAGAGTCTTTCCTTGAGGGTGTAAAAATCGCTTCCCTTGGGTACATCACGAAGTTTTGTCTTTAAGGTCTTTTCGTCTACAAGTTCCG
>CALCJG010000456.1 GCA_937967705.1 uncultured Spirochaetia bacterium | reverse complement strand
CAGGCTCGTCACGGGCTAGATATCGAGGGAAGGGAGCGTTCCGTCTGTGCGGATGTCTCCCGGCCAACACCATTTTAGAGAGGAGTCAATTATGATATTACCGGGTTATTATGAATTTTGCTGCAGAGTGAAGACCATATCGGGGCACAAGGCCCTCGAAAAGATACCGGCTGCCCTGGTTCAGATGAAGTCCAGGAAGCCCATGATCATCACGGACAAGGGGGTTTCCGGGGCGGGGCTCATCAAGCTGGTGAATGCCGCCCTCAAGGGGAAAGGCTCCAAGGTCACCGTGGGAGCCGTATTCGATTCCGTTCCGCCGGATTCCGATATCAGGCTCGTTGAAGAGGCGGTCAAGATCTACCGTTCCAAGGGGTGTGATTCCATCATCGCCGTAGGCGGCGGTTCTGTTCTGGATACCGCCAAAGGGGTGAACATCCTGGCCTCCCTCGGGGGTGACAGCCTCATGCACTATGCCGGGGCGGGTGCGGTCAAGAAAAAGCTCAAACCTATGGTGGCGGTACCCACTACTTCCGGGACGGGCTCGGAGATGACCCTGGTGGCGGTCATTGCCGATACCCATCGGAACGTGAAACTCGCCTTCGTATCCTATTTTCTCCTGCCGGATATCGCCGTGCTGGATTCCCGCATGACCAAAACCCTGCCGCCCTTCCTCACGGCGCCCACGGCCATGGATGCCATGACCCACGCCTGCGAGGCCTACACCTGTATGGCCAAGAATCCCCTGAGCGACTCGACGGCGATGGCCGCCATTCAGCTCATCAGCCAGAACGTCCTGAAGGTCGTAAAGAATCCCGGCGACCTGAACGGCCGCCTGGCCCTGGCCAACGCTTCGGCTCTGGCGGGGATGGCCTTTTCCAACTCCATGGTGGGGGTCGTCCATACGCTGGGGCACGCCACCGGGGGCGCCTGCCATGTGCCTCACGGGGTCTGCATGAGCATACTGCTGCCCTACGGTCTGGAGTACAATCTCCATAAGACCGGGGCCCTTACCGGCGAGCTGCTGCTACCCCTGGCGGGACCGGAGGTTTACGCCTCGACGCCGGTTTCCGAGAGACCGGAAAGGGCCATTGCCTATATCCGTCAGCTAAATCAGGATCTCCACGACGCCACGGGAGGGAGGCATGCCCGTTATCTGAAAGAGGTGGTGGACCGCAATGGTTATCAGATGGTGCCCCTGGAAAAGCTGAAGGACATAGCCATGACCGCCATGGGGGACGCCTCTCAGTTCTACAACCCCGAGGATCTGGATTTCAACGATTTCATGATGATCCTGGAGCACGCCTGGGAGGGTACTCCCCTAGACAGGAAAAAGGTCAAGAAGGGCAAAAAGGGCCAGAAGTTCTGAGAGACAAACGATCGGACGCCTTCGGCTTCCGGATTATAAACAGGTAATTTAAAGGAAAAACCCCGTCCTGATCGGCGGGGTTTTCTATTTATGGGGTTTTCGGATCTCCTTCTCGAAGACGTCCGGGGGGAGGGGCTTGTAAAAAAAGTAACCCTGGAAGAGATCGCAGTTATGCTCGATCAAAAAGTCGAGCTGTTCCTTTGTCTCCACCCCCTCGGCCACCACCTTGAAACCGAGATTGTGGGCCAGGTCGATGATGGTGGTGGCGATGGTGGCTGATTTGGTGTTGTGAGGCAGATTGTCAATGAAGGACTTGTCGATCTTCAGGGTATCGATGGGATAATCCTTAAGCTTACTCAGGGAGGAGTAACCGGTCCCGAAATCGTCGATGGATATGGTGATGCCCATGTCGTTGAGCTGGTTGAGTTTGAGAATGGTCTCCTTCTCGTTTTCCATGATGCCGCTCTCGGTGATCTCCAGTTCCAGCCATTCGGGGGAGAGGCCGGTTTCCCTTATGGCCGCTTCGATGCGGCTTACGATGTTGGGCTGGCGGAACTGCATTGGAGAGATGTTTACGGCCACGCGCATGGGAGGCAGTCCCATCGCCTGCCACTGTTTGTTGATGGTGCAGGAATGGAGCAGGATGAGGTTGCCTATCTCCTCGATCATCCCGTTGGTTTCCGCGAGGGGGATGAAGTGGAAGGGGGAAACCATCCCCCGGCTGGGGGAATTCCATCGTATCAGGGATTCCATGCCGATGATGCGTCCCTCCTGCGTCACCTTGGGCTGGAAATGGGGGACGAACTCGTTATTGATGATGGCCACCTGCAGTTCCTGTTCCAGCTGAAGCTTCAGCATCATCTCCTCGTTCATCTTGGCGTCAAAGAGGCAGTAGGAGTTTCGGGATTTGGTCTTGGCCAGGTACATGGACATCTCGGCGTTCTTTATGAGCGTTTCTGTGCTGTTTCCGTCGCTGGGGTAGAGGCAGACGCCGATGCTGACCGATATGCTGAAGACGTTGCTGTCGATGATGAAGGGATCGGAGAAGACATCGAAAACCTTCTGAATGATGTTCCCCACGTTATCCCTGTGGGTGAGCTCGGTCAGGAGCATCATGAATTTGTCCCCGTCCAGCCGGGCCACGAGGTCATCGTTGCGGAAGGAATGCTTCAGGCGCCGGGCCACCTTCTGAAGAAGTTTGTCCCCCACATAGGGGCCGTGCATCTCGTTGATGTTTTTGAATTTGTCGATGCCCATGCACATCACGGAGAAACAGGGTTCTACCTCCGCATTTCGGCCTCTCAGGATCTCCGTGTGGAGGCGGTTGGAAAACATCTCCCTGTTGGGCAGTTCCGTCAGCTGGTCGTAGAAGGTGTAGTAGGTGACCTTCTCCTCCGCGGATCTTCTCTTGGAGATGTCGATGAGGGCGATGTCGATGTTCCCCTTTTCCGCGTCGAAACGTGCGGAAAGCTCCGCCCAGAAGGGGGTGCCGTCGGCCCGGGTCATCTCGATCTCGGCGTTGTGGGTCTCGTTTTTAAGGCTGATGTCCCGCAGGAGCTTCTCCCTGTCATCCGGGTTCCGGTAGTAATCCGTTATGGCGTTTCCCAGGAATTCATTCTTGGAAGAATGGCCGAAAAGCCCGTAGCCCAGGTCATTGCTTTCAAGGACGATGCCTGTCTTGAAATCCGTGGTGATCATGCCGATCAGCGCGTTGTCGTAGAGGGAACGGTATTTGTCCTCTCTTTTCTTAAGTCCCTTTTCAGCCAGCTTCCTGTCGGTTACGTCCCGGGTGTTCAGGATGATTCCCCGGATATAGGGATTATTGAGGAAATTTGACCCGGTCGTTTCCAGGTAGCGCCAGGTGCCGTTTTTATGGCGGTAGCGGTATTCCGCTACGACCACATCACCCCTGCGCTTCTTCTCTTCGGTAAATCTCTGCGCCAGTTCCTCCCGGTCTTCGGGATGAACGAAGTCAAAGGCGTTGGTCCCAAGACGCTCCTGCTGGGTGTAACCCAGTATGCGGAAGGCGCTGGGAGATTCGTATCTGAGTATGCCCATCTCGTCCAGAACGGCAACGATCTCCGTGCTGTTTTCCAGGAGGGTGCGGAATTTCTCTTCATTCTCCTTGAGGGCCTTTTCCGCCTGCAGTATGTTCGACAGGTCGATGGCTATACCGCGGATGCCTGTGATCTTCCGGTTCTTGCGTACGCTGTTGGTATATACCTCGAAGGGCTGATACTGACCGTCCTTCTTCCGGAAGGAAAAGGAGATGCCCGTCTGCTTGATGCCCTGCAGGGTGGCGTTCAGGCCTGCTTTAAGACGGGGGACGTCCTCCCCCGGGACAATGTCATGGATGGTATAATTGCAGAGCTCCTCATGGGTGTAACCCAGGATCTCCGAGGCCTTGTCGTTGATAAAGGTGATACGCCCCTCGCTGTCGAGCTCAAAGATGATTTCCGGAAGGGAGTTGATGATCTCCAGATACCGCTGGTCGCTTTCCTCCAGGGCTTCCTGTACCCGGGTATACCCCGTAATGTCCCGGAGTATGCCCCGGAATCCAGCGGGTTTGCCGTCTTCCGTTATCAGGGAAACGGATCCTTCGATATGCTTCTTGTGACCGTTCGGGGCGATCATTTCCCAGTTCACCAAGACTGCAGTCTGGCCGGTTTTGTAGACGGAATTGAAAGTTTTGAATACCTTTTCCCGGTCTTCCGGGGAAATGAACTCTTTATAGTTCATGCCCCTTACGGTTTCCAGGGGTAATTCCGCAATGGAGGCGAAAGAAGGGTTGCAGAAGATTACAGTTCCGGCCAGGTCGGACTCGTAGTATCCTTCAATGATGGTCTCCAGAATGGTCTGGTAGCGGTTTTCAGTGTCCCCATTCATATTTATTTTCGAGGTTCTCTCTCAGCCCCTATTATCCCTCAGCGGGACGGAATAAGTCAAGTAAACAATTTTGAAACAACGGTTTATTTCCCGCTGTCCGGGACAGGAATGGGGATTCGGCAGATTTTTTCAGGCGGATTGCGATGAGCTGTGGAGCCGTTTGACCAGTAGGACCTGGTTGCCTTTCTGGTTGTAGCGGACGGTATCAAAGACGTTCCGGGTCATGGTAATGCCCCGGCCGTGGGCCAGCATCAGTTCGTTTGCCTCCCGGGGGTCCTCCTGGAGATGTTTCCGGTGATCGAAGCCCTTCCCCTCGTCGGTTATGAGATACTGCACTCTGTCATCCTGCAGCATATATTCGATCCGTACTTGCTTGTTCCGGTACTCCGGCCGGTTTTGCCGGGCAGCGATGAAATTGAGATAGTTACCTTCCCCCGTGGCGGCGGTCTTCTCGTCATAGGTGATTTCAAGGTTGCCGTGCTCAATGGCGTTGATGATCATCTCACGCAGGGCTATTCGGATCAGGTTGATTTCCCCCGCCTCGAGGGTTTTCTCCAGATTGCGGGTCAGCCGCCGTGTGACATCCTCGGCGGTGGAAAGGAAATTTCCGATCGTATAGGTCTGCCTCTCGTAATCCAGGTAGGGGAGGAGAGGGTCCTCGTCACCAAACCCCGCCTTGCCGAGGATTTCATTTTTTCCCCGCCCGTCGATGTATTCCAGCCGGACATGCAGGTCCCGGGGTGCGGACGTGGGGGATGGGCGGAATTCCGTGACGAAATGCACGGGGCGGCGATCGCGGGCAAACTGCTGAAGCCTTTCGCGGAGTACGTCCTGGGCAACGATATAACCCCGGTTGTTTTCAAAAAGGAGATTTGTGAAGTTGCGGCCTGTGATGAGATCGGGTTTTATGTTGAGAAGCCTCTTGACCGCCCAGTTGATGGTAAGGATGTTCCAGTCCTCATCCAGGGAGAAGATGATGTCACCGGAGCCCTCCACGAGGAGCCGGTATTTTTCCTCGGAGAGGGTGATCTGCCGGTTCGCCTCTTCCGTCTGCTCCTTGGAAAGGAGCAGGAGTTCATGGGTTTTCCTGTGTTCGATGATCTCCTCCTCCAGCTTGAGGTTCGAAAGGCTGAGGGAGGCCGTGCGTTCCCGTACCTTTTCCTCCAGCATCAGGTGTGAGGTGATGAGTTTGCGGGCGGTAAACAGGCTAGTCGATGATGCCAGCAGGGTCAGTACTGCCAGAGCCATGAGTATGACGGTTGTGTGGAAGCAGTTGATCCTGCTGATCTCCCATGAGGCCCGCCTTTTTATGGCCTTTACTATCTCATCCATCTGCTTCATGGCCCGGGCATCCTTGCCCCGGGCCTCTTCCAGGATACCGGCCCGGTTCTTAAAGCCGGATTCTTCAAGCTTTACGAGAAGGACGGTGTATTCCCGGGTCATGGCCCGCTGTGATTCCATGAGTCTGGTGATGCCGCTTGTGATTTCAGTGTAATCCGCGCAGAGGTATTTGAGGTTGAAAAGAAGGTCCTGCACGTGTGCGGCGCGATAGGAAAACTCGTGATATCCCTCCTGAAAGTTTTTGAACTTATCCCCCCTGGAAACGGTCTCCTTCCAGATGTGGAATTGTTTCTCGAAGGCCGTCTGCACGTCCCGGGCGATATCCACGGCCTCGATGTGCTGTTTTGTGTTGGAATGGCTGTTTTTCAGTGCATAGAGGCTGATCAGACCGATGGCCAGAATGATCGCGAGCAGGGCGGCAAAGGAAGCGGCGATGAGCCGGTTGGGTGCTTGAAGAAAAACCTCCTGGATCATAGACATCACCGCATTGTCCCTTAATAGTCTGATCATGGAAAACCTTCTGATCTGTTGCTGCGCCATGGTTGTCATCATGCACACTGCAGGAAAGTCCGGAAACCGGCCTCTCCTGTAGGCGCTGGGGGCATTGAGCCGGTGGGATTTGAAGGAAGGATGAATTTTTTGTAAATAAACGATAAAAAATCCGGGAATTGGCTTGACTCTGTGATAATTAATTATTTAATTTAATTAAACGTTTAATTAAACAAGAGGACCTATGAGAGTAAAGAAAAGCGGGGATGACCCTCAGGCGACGAGGAAACGAATACTCAACTCCGCCAAGAGGGAGTTTGCCCAGAGGGGCTACTCCGGTGCCAAGGTGGATTCCATCGCCCGGGGGGCCGAGGCCAATCCGGCCTTGGTACACTATTATTTCGGCAGCAAGGAGCGGCTCTATGTGGAGTTGCTGCAGAAAATGCTGGCTGTTGAGATTTCACCGATCATAGACGAGCGTGTAGACCGGTGGAATCTGACGCCGTCGGAACGGCTCTACGTGCACCTCTACCTCTTCGTCTATCTCATGATCGATTTTACCGACACGGATACGATGAAGATCATAACCCGGGAGTTTGTCGATGAGCAGACTCATTTTATGGAAATCATCAAGGAGTTCATTCTTCCCCGGTTGGAGCGGGTAGAGCGGGATATCCGGGAGGGGGTGGAAAGCGGTGAGTTTTCCACGTCGAGTCCTCTCCTGGAAGTGATGAAGATCTTTGGTTTCCATTTCATCTATATGGACGGGATGAATCTCTTTTCCGGCACGGAGTTTTCCGATCGGGTTTATAAGAATATGACCAAGGATGAGATCTTCAATTTCGTGCTGCATCACACTTTTAAAGCCCTGATGCCGGAAAAACAGAAACTCAAACTGCCGCGCCTTAAAGAGGAGATCCGCAGCGAAATGGAAATCCTCCTTAAGGAACTTCAGGAAATACAGAAATGGGACTGAATGAGAGGTTTATGACATGAAAAGCAAATCCTATGCCGTCATCGCCCTGCTGATGCTCATGGTCACCTTGCCGGCCGTGAGCCAGGAGAAGGGTAAAAAAGAGGAGAGACGGGAAGATAAGATCCGATTCGAGCTTTCGGATCATCAGGCCTTTGAGCTGGACGGGTTCAAGGTAACCCTGGGCAAGGCCATAGAGATGGTTCTGGAAAAGAACCGGGACACTCTGACGGGCAGCTATGAGGTGGCCATGGCCGATTCTTCCTATCAGATCTATCAGAAAAAATATTCCACCTTCCTCAATATGGAAGGGGGTGTTAAGCATCAGAAGTATCCGGAGGCGATGAACTGGAGCATGGTGGGGAAGGACCAGAGGGCCTGGGACGTCTCGGCGGCGGTGGCCCGGATGTTCGCTTCCGGGACGACGCTCTCTGCTGGGCTCAGGCATGAAAGGGCCAAAACGAGCTATCAGTCCATGGCCATCCCGGGGCTGGGGGAGATCCCTCCCTTCGGAGACCCGGATTATCACCGCCCCATCATGTTCGTGAAGCTGCAGCAGGAGCTCCTTAAAAACGCCTTCGGCTATTCCGAGCGCCGGGTGGAGGATATATTGAAGAACGCGGGCAAAATGAAGCGGGACGCCATCATCTTTCAGCTCTCGGGGCTGGTGGTGGGGGTGGTGGTGGATTACTGGACCGTCGTCATCCAGCGATCGGCTCTGGACAACGCAGAGCTGCAGCTGAAGGAGACCCGCCGTGTTCGGAACATCATAGCCTCCAATGTACGGCTGGGGCTGGCGGAGAGTTTCGACCTCAATTACTATAACGCCCTGGTGGCTTCTTCCGAGGCCAAAACCGTGAATGTCAGGCAGAACTATCAGGATGCCGTGCGCAAGCTTCTGCGGACCCTCAACATGGACGAAAAAACGCGCCTCAGCGGCACTGCTTATTTCGTGACCAATATAAAAGACGTTAACGAGGAAGAGGCCCTGAAGACGGCTTATCGGAAACGGGCGGATTACCAGAACGCCCTGATGGATCTTAAAAACGCCAAAATGGCAGTGGACATATACAGCAACGATTCCCTGCCGTCCCTCATGGCGGAGTTTGATCTTTCCTCCATGGGGCAGCGGAAGGAATACGGGGAGGCCTATTCTGAGTCTGGCTCTCTTACCTATCCCGCCTGGGAGGCCCGGCTGAAGATGACCTATCCCCTGGATGACCGTGAGCAGAAGACCAACCTGCGGGACGCCCGGTTCAAATTCGAACAGGCCCGTCTCCAGGTGGACAAGTACCGGCGTCTGGTGCGGGATGATATCATCAGCAGCATCGAACACATCGAAAGCTATTATAAACTCTATCAGAAGATGAAGGAAGCGCGGGGGCAGGCGGAAAAATATTACAGCCGCCTGGTGGCCAGTCTGAGAAGGGGGCGTTTCTCGGCGGACGTGGTGAAGAACGGGCTGGATGCCATGGTGGAGAGCCGGCAGAGGGAGCTGGAAGCCCTGGTGCAGTACAACATAACCCTCCTCCAGTTTCAGCTGGTGCGCAACGACCTCTTCGAAACCTATAAGATTAACGTGGATAAATACATACCCAGGGACAGGAAGTAGAAGCCGGGTTCCCTGTCATCAATGACCATGAGGTAGACACAATGATAAAGATCCTGCATAAACTCATCAAAAAGAAGATTCTCGTAAACCTGGTGGTATTCCTGATCCTCCTGGGAGGCCTGGTCATGGCCACGCGCATCAACCGTGAGGCCTATCCCGAGGTCAATTTCGACATGGTGTCCATAAAGACCATTTATCCCGGGGGATCGCCGGACGAGATGGAGATGCTCATCTCCATCCCCATCGAGAAGAAGCTCCGGGAGGTGGACGGGATAGACAAGGTGCGCACCTACAATATCGAGAACGTTTCCGTGGTGGTGGTTTACCTGGTGGACCACCTGTCCAACAGGGCCGGGGTGGTGCAGGATATCAAGGACAAGGTGGAACTGGTGGACAATCTTCCGGACAAGGCGCAGAAGCCGATCGTCGAGGAGATCAAGCTGGACAAGACCAACGCGATCAATATAGCCATCTACGGCAAACAAGCCGGGGTTTCCTACAGGGAGATCCGGGAAGCAGCGGATGACCTGGAGGATTTTCTCTATGAGATCGACGGGGTCGCGGAGGTGGAGGACTTCGGTTACTACGACCGGGAGTACCTGGTGGAGGTAAACCCGGATGCCCTGAAGCGTAACCGCCTGGGGATCAACAACGTCATCGACACCCTGGGGGGGCGCAACATCGATTTCCCGGGAGGAACCCTGAAGATCGGGGACAGCGAGTTCGTGCTGCGTACGAAAGGACAGTTCCGCAACGCGGAGGAGGTCAAGAAGACCGTCATCCTGGCCAATGACATGGGTTATGCCACCCGCATCGGGGATGTGGCCAAGGTGACCGATACCTTCAAGGAGCCGACGGTCCTCGAGCGATTCAACGGACGAAAGGCCGTCGTCTTTACGGTCTGGAAGAAGCGCAGTGCCGACGAGATCAAGCTGGTGGACCGTATACGCCGGGAACTGAAGCAGTATAAACCGCCGCACAGTGAAAACGTGACACTTCAGATATTCAGCGATACGAGCCGCTTCACCCGGGAGAGGATTTCCTCGGTGATCACCAATGCCATTACGGGATTCATACTCCTGGCCCTGATCCTGATGCTTCTCCTGGGCCCGCGCCTCTCGACCATCGTGACCACGAGCATACCCATCGCCTTCATGACGGCCTTTTTCAGCATGAAGATGGGGAATATCACCCTCAATGTCGTCAGTCTCTTCGGTATGATCATGGTGCTGGGGATGATCGTGGATTTCGGGATCGTCGTGACGGAGAACAGCCACCGGTACATGGAGCGGGGACTGTCGCGGATTGCCGCAATAGAGCAGGGGGTGGCGGAGGTCTTCTGGCCGGTCACGGTTACCCTGCTGTGCATCTGTGCGGCCTTTGCCCCGCTCCTTTTTCTCACGGGGATCATCGGCAAGTTCGTCAAGGCCATACCCATCGTGCTGATGATGTGCCTCGCGGCTTCCTGGTTCATCGCCATGTTCATCATGCCGACCCACCTGGATATGTTCGCCTCCGGGGCCCTGCACAGCAAGGCGAACGGGCGGAAAAAGGAATCGGAAAACGGCGATGACGATCCGGAATACGAGAAGGGAGCCTTCGGCCGGGTGCAGCGGAAATATAAGAAACTTCTGAAGGCTGCGCTCAACCACCGCTATCTCACCCTGGGCATACTCATACTCATGCTTATAGGATCCCTTTTCCTCGTCGGGGTGGTGGGCTTTGTCTTTACGCCCGGCGGCGGGGCCGAGGAGCTGGAGATCAAGGTAAAGTTTTCCCAGGAGACCAACCTGGACGCCAATCTCCGGGAGATGCGCAAGATGGAAGAGATCGTCATGAAACTGCCGAAAAAGGAGCTGGACGCCCTGCATGACCGGGTGGGGATCGAGGCGAGCGACATTATCGATCCCAAGCCGGGGGAGGGAACCCATAAATCCACCATGCTCATCTATCTCACCCCGGAGGGGCAGCGGGACAGGACCGCCAATCCCATCCTCGCCCAACTGAGGAGGGAGATTATAGCGGCTCAGAAGGAGGGAAAGCTCTCCCCCGACATGCGTTTCGAATTCAAGATCAAGGAACACGGCCCGCCCATCGGGAAACCCGTAAACGTGGAAATCCGGGGCAAGGATTTCGATGTTCTGAAAAAAATCGCCCATGAGTACATGGCCTATCTGAAAACGGTGGGGGGCGTCACGGATA
>CALCJG010000455.1 GCA_937967705.1 uncultured Spirochaetia bacterium | reverse complement strand
TCTTTTTGCCTGCTCCTTTTCCCTTGACTTTTTTCCGGGGACGTTCCTGTATGAGAAATAAATTCAAACGGAACCCAATCATGCTGAAACTCTCCCTGCTGAAACTCCTCATTCGTCTCGTAAGCTTTCGGGTCAAGGCCTCAAATTACCTGAAAACCAGAAAAAGGATAGAGGGTTATGCGGCCCTCAGAATCAGAGTGCCCCGGGGCTATCATCATGAGGAGGTGTCAGCGGGGGGCGTCCCGGGCGAGTGGCTCTGGAGAGATGGCCTCGAAGAGAGACGGACCCTCCTCTATCTTCACGGCGGGGGATATGTCTTCTGTTCACCCGCCACCCACCGGGATCTGGTGCGGCGTATCTCCGATGCGTCCGGTTCGCGGGTCCTGTCCCTGGATTACCGGCTGGCTCCGGAACATCCCCACCCTGCCGCCCTGGAGGATGCCCTGACCGCCTACCGATGGCTGTTGAAGAGCGGCATCAAACCCTCACGGCTGGGGGTCCTGGGAGATTCCGCCGGGGGCGGATTGACCCTGGCCCTTCTGCAGACCCTCCGGGACCGTAACATCCCCCTCCCCGCCTGCGCAGTCTGTCTGTCCCCCTGGACCGACCTCTACGCAACCGGAAACTCGATAAGGGGAATGGCAGGCAGAGACCCCCTGCTGAGGCCCCATCAGATCGCGGGTTATGCCCGTCTCTACGCCCGGGAAGAGGAATTGCAGAAGCCAGCGGTCTCTCCCCTCTACGGCGATTTCTCCCAGCTGCCGCCCCTGCTCCTTCAGGCGGGGAGTGAAGAGATTTTACTGGATGATTCGCGCAGGGCCGCCCGCAAGGCGGAGACAGCCGGCACTCCCGTTCGGTTGGAGATATGGCCCGGGATGATACATGTTTTTCAGGCCCTGGCGCATTATATTCCCGAGGGGAAAACGGCCATCGCAAGGATGGGGGCCTTTATCAAGGAAAATATCCCCTGATTTGATGGGTTTTCCGTGAGGCTCTGACCCCTTTTTTCATATTTAAGGACATTATACTCTAATCCCCCGGTTTTCCCCTTCACGGGAGGCTCTGACCCCTTTCTCACGATGACGATTTTGCTTTTACTCGATTCCTCTCTAACCACTCCCTGGAGAAGGCTCTGACCCCCTGTATAATCGAAAAAATCCCCAATTTTTCAAAAAAAAGGATAAAATTTCTTAAAGCTGCCGATAATAGTAGTGCAGGTATCCCAGAGTTCAGGGATACCGAGGAGGTTGCCATGAAGATTTATCAATTTCCCGAGATCACAGTGCCCAAGAGCGTCAGGCAGGATAATGCCCTAAATAACGCGGCAGGGGAGTACAAAAGCTATTTCTCCCGCAACGAGGGAGGAGCCGATGTCCTCAACATCTCTCCGGAAGCCCGGAAACGCTTCGAAACCGAAAGAGCGGCCAGGGAAGAGAGAGGCATCCTGAGCAAAACGGCGGAGAAATACGCCGAGGTACTTCGCAAGATCATCGATTTCAAGGATGGCGACTTGAGAGGCCTTTACCGGTCGGAAAAGATCAATCAGATCAAAAATCAGATGGAAGAGGGCCGATTCAACTTTGAAAGCGAGGCCATGCTCAACACCACGGCCGTTAAGCTCTTGACTCATCTCCTGGGATAATACCTTCCGGGGATGTCCCTCCGGCCCGTCCCGGACTCCCCGGAATCCCCAAAAAGCATTGACGTAACATCAACCTCCCGCTATCTTCACAGCATGGCATTAATTAAAATAATCTTCAAAGCGCTTATTTATATTCTTCTTTCTGTTCTATTCTTCGGCTGTGCCTCTCTGGGAGAGAGTTCCGACAGGCCCCTCATCCGGACTCCCAAACCGCTGCCCCGCATCGATTACGCCCGCATGGAGCGCGGGACAAAAAGGGAGATGGTGATACAGAGGGGACATCACAGGGCGGTTAAGGCCCTGGCCGTGAGCCCCGACGGGAAATTCCTCGTGACAGGATCCATAGACCACACCATTAAAATATGGCGCATAGAGGACGGTATTCTCCTTCGCAGTCTCTCGGGCCGGGTCAAATGGATTACGGGCATGTCCCTAAGCCCCAATGGAGAGCGACTGGCCGTCAGTTCCTGGTATAACGAGGTGGTGGTCCTCAACGTGACAGACGGCTCCACGATTCGGATTCTCAGGGACCACAAGGCTCCTGTTCGCTCTGTAGCTTTCAGCCCCGACGGGAAATTCCTCGTCAGCGGTTCTGAGAATCACATCATCCTGGTTCGGGAAGCCTCATCCGGTAAAATCATCCAGACCCTGAACAGGCCCGGCAGAGCGGTGGAATGCCTTGCCTTCAACCCCGACGGCAGGTATCTCGCCAGCGGTTCCTCCGGGGGCGATATCTGCCTCTGGGACACGGGCTCCTGGTCTCTGAGTAAAATCATTTCCGGCCATGGCGCTGATATAAAATCCCTGCAGTTCAGCTTCGATGGTAGATTCCTCCTGAGCGCCTCCTGGGATGACACGGCAACGCTATGGAAGATTCCCCGGGGGGAACCGGTATGGACCGTGGGAGCATGGTACCCCCGGCGGGTCTATCGCCAGTGGACTGGATCGGGTTACTATGTCAACGCGGCTGCCCTGAGCCCCGATGGCCGTTATGCGGCGGTCCCAGCGGATAAAACCTCTCTGGCCCTCCTGCGCACAGAAGACGGATCGACCTTTTCGATCCTTCGGGGCAAGGGCGGGGAGATTGGCGCTCTCTGTTTCACTCCTGACGGAAAGTATCTCATCAGCAGCGTTGATGACGGGGCCCTCCGCCTCTGGGACCTGTCCGGGAAACAGGACCGTTCTCTTAAGGGAAGCCCCCGCTACGTGGAAGCAGCCGCCTTCAGCCCCGATGGCCTTCGGGGCGTCTGCGGTACGGAAAGGAACAGCCTGCGCCTCTGGGATATCCGGGAGGGATACATAACCCGCACCATCGAAGGGTGGGACCGGGGGCTCACGCCGTTTAATGAAAACCTCGCCTTCAGCCCCGATGGCAAGACCCTGGCCGGGGTTTCCCTCAATAAAAATCTCACCTTTTGGGATGTCAAGAAAGGGAAGATATTGAAAAGCACCCGGGCCCGGCTGGCGGATCTCCGTTTTATCGCCTTCAGCCCTGACGGGAATTCCCTGCTCACGCTTTCGGAAAAAAGCATTCTCAAACTCTGGAACACCGATCAGGGCACCCTCATAAGGCGTCTGAAAATCCCCGCACCCTACGCCGATCTGGCGGTCTTTTTCCCCGACGGCAGGCGGCTGGCGGTGGTTATAAGCGGTGAAGGAAAATTCGATCCCGTGCAGTCCCTGCTTCTCTACGACATCGACCGGGATTATCCCCGCAAGGGATTCCTCCTTCGCCAATGGGGCATTAAAAGTCTTGCTGTGAGTCCCGACGGTCGTCACATCGCCACGGGACTGGAAAACACGGAAATCCGCATCTGGAATGCCGGCGACGGAAAACCCCTGCAGCCCCTGAGAGGACATAGGAACTGGGTCCGCTGCTTGACCTATAGCCCGGACGGCAAATACATAGCCAGCGGTTCCTGGGACGGCACCGTCTGTCTCTGGAAGGCGGCAGGGGGTACATTAGTGAAGCGGTTCCGCGCCCATCACGACACGCTTCTGAAAATCGCCTTCACCCCCGATTCCCTCCGGCTTCTCACGGCCTCATCGGATAACAGCCTCAAGGTATGGCGCCTGACAGCCCCGGGGTCAGAGCCGAACTATACTGCTCTCATCACCTCCGGGAAGGACTGGATGATCTATTCCCAAGAGGGGCTCTTTGACTGCTCCCCTGAGGGGGGTGGGCTGATCGCCATGGTAAAGGGATTTACCGCTTTTGGAGTGGATCAGTTTGCCCTCCGGAACAACCGACCCGACCTGCTCCTGGAACGGCTCGGAAACACAGACCGGCTCATGCTGAAATATCTGCGGGAGCAGCATCTCCTGAGGCTAAAAAAAGCAGGCACTCCCGCAGGCGCCTCAGCGGCCTGGGATCTGCCCACAGCGAAAATCATCGAGGGAAAACCGGAGGGAACCCATTATACCCTCAGGTTTCGCCTGAAGGCGGGGAAGAGCCCTCTCCTGCGATACAACCTCTACGTCAACGACGTCCCCCTCTACGGGGCCTACGGCCGGGAGATTTCCGGGCAAGACGTCACCCTCACCGAAAAGATAGAACTTTCCGGAGGGAGAAATAAGATCGAGGTGAGCTGCCTCAACGCTGCGGGGGCGGAATCCTTTCGTCCCTTCCTCTATGCGGAACGCAAGGAAACGGGACCGGGACGTCTCTACTTTCTGGGCTTCGGCATCTCGCAGTACCGGGACTCCCGTCTCAACCTGAAATACGCGGCACAGGACGCCCTTGACCTGGCCGAAGCCTTCCGGAGCATGAAGCCCTATTATACCGAAGCGTACATCCATACCTTCACCGATCGGGCGGTCACGCCGGAGACCATTCAGAAGGCGCGAAAACTCCTCGCCACCGCCGGGGTGGATGACACCGTGGTCCTCTTCATTGCCGGCCACGGCCTTCACGCAGCAGACGACAGGGCGGCCTATTACTTTCTCACGCACAATACCGACCTCGATAAACTCCCGCAGACAGCGGCCAGTTTTGAGCTTTTGGAGAGCCTGTTGCAGGGAATCTCCCCTCGGAAAAAACTCTTCCTCATGGACACCTGCGAATCCGGCGAGTACGACGAATCCCTGGAAAGGCCCTATCGGATAAAAAAGGATGGTCGGAGGATACAGGCCCGTACCAGCAGGGCATTATCGGCGGTTCTGAAAAAAGGGCGGAGCCGGAGACCCTATCTGCTCCAGAAAGAGAGATACATCTTCAATGACCTTTACCGAAGGTCCGGTGCTGTGGTCATATCCTCGTCGGAGGGCAACGAGTTTTCCTATGAAAGTGATGATTTCAGAAACGGGATATTCACGGAATCCCTGCTGGACGCCCTTGCGGGCCTGGCGGATTTCAACGAGGACGGACAGGTATCCCTGGAGGAACTCAAGCGATACCTGAAAGAAACAGTTCCGGGGATGAGCGGCGGCCGCCAGCACCCGGTCATCGACCGAGACAACCTCTACCAGAAGTTTTCCTTCCCCCTCTCGGAGGGGTATTAGTTCTTCCGGCTCGGGAAGCCCATCTCCTCATACTTTTTCCGGAAGGCCTCCAGGTCTTTGGGACCGTCGATGTCGTTCTCCCATCGGGAAGCATTTTTCCTGATATGAAATACCGCCCCTGCGTATTCATCCATGCTGATTTTGAACACATTGGAAACCACATCGATCAGGGCGCTCAGCATATCCTCTTCCCGCAAGCAATGATTCTTGATCTGCCTCACGACGGAAAAATTCTTCGTCTTCCACAGATAAAAAAGAATCCTCGAGAAGATATTGGGAGTGAGAGCCTTGCGCATATTGTACATCAGGCTCAGAACTTCGTATTCGGCGATTTTATCGATGCCCGGATGCTTGTAAATCCCGCAGGAATTTCCCACCCGGGATTCGCAGTCCTCAAAACCCACAAAGCTTCTGAGCTTACCGCGGTTTTTCCCCACCTTGATGAACTTGATCCTGTGGGGAAGCCAGTTGTCCTCCATGTCCGCGTAATCCACGACGCTGAAAATCTTGTTGATGAGAACGCCGCGATGATCCCGTTTGGTGTTCAGGATCTTGTTGTATTCCCCATGTATCCATTCCACATCCCCGGAAGTAATCCGGGGCGTATCTCCGAAGAAGACATCAACCCTCTGACCGTACTCCAGATGATTGAAGTAGAAATCTCTCCAGTGGCCGCCGACGGACTTGGTCATCTGCTTAAGCACCAGGTTGGGATAGGCCTTCAGGTCAATGGCGGCCTGCATGTCCTTGATGTTGTTGTAGAGGTAAATGGTCTCGTAAATCCGCCTGCCCCCCTTCCGGGCGTTGAACACCGCATCCAGTACATACTTGATGACCGGCTGACCTCCCAGGTCATAGAGGAACTTGTTCTTCCCCATGTAGATCACATCACCGTCATACGCCTCTTCCAGTTCCTTCTGCTTTTGACGCCTGGTCTTTGCGTCCGGTTTGTCATAGCCCGCCAGGATGAGCGCCACCGGATTCAGTTTCTTAATGGAGGATATCTCCGTTTTTTCCGCAGGGGTTTTTTCCGGGGAAGTTTTCTTCCCTTTACCGGCGGTTTTCTTATCCGCTCCTCCGGATGTTTTACTTTTATCAACGTTGTCCTTCAATTTTGCCATACGATCTCTCAAAAAACAGATTATTGGATGCGATCCGTAAAAAAGATGTTGCGTCAGATAAAAATTTCTCAAACCCCGGCTATTTGTCAACCAGCAATCCGAATTGAATTCAACAAATCCGGGGCCTCGATTTTATAATTAATAAAAGCGGATATCAATGGAATTATATCATTAAAACATATAAAATGAAGGAAGTCAAGGGAATTGAGCGGCGCCTTTCTTGACATTCTCGGAGCCTTTGAGTATGATAGCCCCCGTCGGTAAGCCTCAGGGCGCGCAGCCGAAACCCTGAAGAGGAGACATCCCAAATGAACAGCCCGAGGATCAACACTCACGGCCTTATCAGCAGGGAGCTTTGCGGGACCCCCCTGGAAACGGGGGAAGGATACGCCTTGGTAACACTGGAACCGACGGAGACCATGCGCACCGACGAGACCGGGCTGATTCACGGCGGTTTCCTCTTCGGCATGGCAGATTACACGGCCATGCTGGCGGTCAACCATCCGAACGTGGTTCTGGCGGGGGCCGATGTCAGGTTTTTAAAACCCGTACTTGCCGGCGAACGTCTTACTGCAGCGGGCAAGATCACTTCATCCGGCGGAAAGAAGCGGACCGTTCTGGTGGAGGTCTTCCGGGAGGGGGAGAAAGTCTTCTCAGGGGAGTTCACCTGTGTAATCCCTGAGAAACACGTAATGGATAAAAACGGGGACTGACTGGTCTGCGATAGCCGTAGGAAATAAACAGGAAAGGGGGTATACGCTGCCATGGCCTTTATTGATTATATGAAAGTCATCGACATCATCTCCATGCTCTTCGAAACGGCCCAGAAGCCTGAGGTGAGCGCCATCCATGACAAGGTGGACTATTTTGACGTCAATCTGACCCTTCCCAACGAAAGCCTCCTGACGTACAAACTGGTGCTGCACAAAAACGAGCTGGAGATCATCCTGGCCCGAAAATATTTTTCCGAGAAGTCCTTCGAAAAATGGGTCTCCCGTCTGGAATACGAGCTGGAACAGCTTTTCATGCGGAACATCAGACTGGAGATACGGGACGAAACGATCAACTACAACATCAAGATACTCAGCTGATTCCTTCAGGGGTTACCCTGCCTTCCGCCCGGGAACGGACCCGACCGATGCTCTAAAGGGTATTCAATCCCGCTTTTCCTCCCGGATCAAATGATCCGTTATGAGGCCGAAAAATCCCCCTCCCCCGGATTCGTAATACCATCCAAGGTGCAGGCCGCATCGGGCACAGAGGGCGTAACTCCAGAGATACCCCGCGAACCAGGTGTACTCCAGGGTGGGGGTGCCGGTGCGCAAGCATCCCGGCGCCGAACGGAAACAGCCTACGGCATAAACCACCCCCGAGGGATTGACAAAAACGTGTCGGTGGCTCCCGGACATGGAGATTCCCTCCTCCTCAGAGGTTATGATGCTGAGACAGACGCGGCAGAGAAGATTCCTCCCCGGCGCCCTGTCCTCCGCCTCCTCATCCTTCTCCGGAACCTCCGTAGCAATCCAGGCATCGGTTTTCTTCAGGCGGAAAACCGGGGTTTCTTCGGCCCATGTTCCCCCTTCTTCCCTCATGACTTGAATCTACGCGGATTTCCCCTTCCTGTCAACCCCCCTTTACCGGCTGGGGATTAAGGAAAGATTTTCCTGCCGCCGCGGGAAAAATTGGTTTACCCGCTGAATCAAGGCTTTATTATTGAGGGTCAGGAGCGAGGAGGAAGTCCATGAAGAATCTGAACATCAGCCGTCTGCAGTCTGGCGGACTCATCACCACCTACCGGTGCACCTCCCGCTGCCGACATTGTCTTTACGCCTGCTCCCCCCGCTGGTCCCGTCATTACATGGACCCGAAAACCGCAGCGGAAAATCTGCGTATCATGAAGTCCCTGGGATGTTCCTCCCTGCATATAGGCGGGGGAGAACCCTTTACGGACATCGCCGCCCTGGAGGCGGTGATGCGCGTAGCCGCGGCGGAGCAGGTCGCCGTGGAATATATCGAGACCAACTCCTCCTGGTTCCGTGGCGAGGAGAGCGCGGTCGAGATTCTCCACTCCCTGAAGGCCTACGGCCTGGACATGCTGCTGGTATCCATAAGCCCCTATCATAACGAGTTCATCCCCTTCCGGCACGTCAAGGGGGTGATAAGCGCCTGCCGTAAAGCCGGCCTCTCGGTATATCCCTGGGTGCAGGGCTTCTATGCCGACCTCGATGCCCTGGAGGACGGCAGGCCCCATTCCCTGGAGGAATACGGCACCCATTTCGGCCAGGATTATCCGGACCGCATCCCCCAGCGGTATTGGATTCATCCCGGCGGAAGGGCCCTTTCCCTCGGCCGACATCACCCCTCCCTGAGCCTTGAACGAATCGTCAACACCCCCTACGGCTGTTCCGAGCTGGCGGACACCACCCACTTCCATTTCGATCCCTTCGGCAATTACATCCCGGGCCTTTGCAGCGGCCTGGCGATACGCGCCTCAGATCTGGGACGCCCCCTGAGCGAGAAAGAGTACCCGATCATCAACACTCTTTACAGGGAGGGCATGGGAGGGCTGTTGAAGATTGCCTCAGAAGAGTACGGATTCAGAGCCGATGAGGAATACGCCTCCAAATGTCATCTCTGCCTTCAGATACGCCAATTCCTGGTCCTCGAGAAGGGTATGGTCTCCCGGGAGCTTCAGCCCGGGGAATTCTACCGGAATCTCTAAATCGATTGCCCGTACAGCCCCTTCCCGGTTCCGGCATCCAGGCTTTGACACGCATCCGTAAAGGCTGTCTCGCGCCGGAATGAGGTACAACGCATCATTTCGGACCGAAGACCAGTGGACAAGCTTAAGAGTGATGTAATGAAATTGCTCATTCCACGAGTCCGATTTTTCCCTCTTCCCAGAGAGTAAGGATGGCCCTGACACAGAGGGTCCGGGCTTTTTGAATCTGGATCTCATCGTGCAGAATGCCGGGATTGACCGTCCCGTTCAGCACGTCCTCGATGAGGCAGCTGGGAGCCCGGGGAATTTCCGAGAGCAGCGGCTTGATCCTGACGAGCTTCATCCCCTTCATCGCCGTGGAGAGGGCAAACCATCCGGCGGACAGGAGCAGGAGACTGAAACAGCGTTGCCCGGTCATGCGGCGCAGCAGGAATTCGAAACTCTCCCCGCCCAGACTCATCCGGGAAATCTTCACCCCGATGTAATGCTCCACTATGCTTGAGCGGGCCTCCATGCGTCGGGAGGAGGATATCTCCCCGGCTGCCGCCTCCCTCCGGATGTCCTCCAGACGCCGGGCTGAGAGGTGGCTCCTGAACCGCTCCAGGTACCAGTCCGGATCGTCCGACACCGCCGCTGTTATGTCCCGCTCATCGCTGACCGAGAGCGCTGGGTAGAGGAGCTTACCCTCCTCCATCTCCTCAATCCATCTGGGAAAGGGCTTAGAGGCGACCCGCTCCCGTACATACACCTCCCGGAGAGCCCTGCCGGACTCCCTGAGGAATTGGGAGTAGTCCGCTCCCTCATGGTCCCGCAGAAGAAAGAAGACAGCTTCCTCCAAGGAGTAGACACCGCCGGCCAGGTCACGTTCCGTTATGCGCATCTCTGAACGCATGAGCCGCATCATCTCCACGGCGTCACGCAGACTGTTGGAAGAGAGATTGCGCTTGATTTTCAGAGCGGAGTCGGGAAACGCGGTCACCATAAGGCCGATCTGGTAGGGGGTAAGATCGTGTCCCCTCTGGAGCAGGGAGAAAATTTTCTGGAGTTCCGAATCCGGAAGGACCTCGAGGAGATCCCTAAGCCGGGGAAAGAGATTGAAGGGGTCCTGGAAAAAGGAAATAACTGCTTCCTCAGGGTTTTCCGTACGCTCACCGCCGGAGGCAGCAGGGGAAAAGTAGTGTATCAAATCCCGGGGGAACTGCACCGTCAGGGAGGCATCCGCTCCCGGACGCCGGACGGCAATGTCTATTTGCAGAGTATCCCCTTCCTCCGATGCTCCGATTTCCTCCCCTGCCGGTTGCACGCGGTAGAGAAAGCGCCTCCGGAAAAGCAGGCTCAGGGATCGGGCCACGACCTCAGGCATGGACAGCACCTGTTCTACCAGGCGGGAAATCTCCCTTTCAGAAAATCCCTGCTGGATTATACGGATGCGGTAGCGCCTTTCGCCTTCACTCAACTGCAGGGAGAGGAGAGCCGTTCCCTTTACGGCAGGATCCATCTCCATAACCGGGGAGAGGGCTCCGCTCCCCCTGGGGTCGAGTTCCCTCAGCACTTTGTCGATTCCCGGAAGCAGAAGGTCCTTTATTATGCAGGAAGAAAAATAATAGAGCATGGAAGGCCGGGTCATTCCTCCTTCTCGACGGCCTCGATCTCTTCAATGATCGATTCCAGCATGACCGCGGCCCGGACGATATCATCAGGAAGATCGGAGGCCTTGGCGATCCCATCCAGAAGGTAGACCAGCACCACCGTCAGCTCTATGGAGAGCAAAGCGCTTTCGTTTTCCACCTTGTGACGATCAATCTTCTCTTTGAGTGCCGTCAGCCGCGACAAAAACTCCTCAGGGTTTACCCCTGTCTTTTCCTTAAACTTTCCCAGTTCCATATCCTTTCATCCCCCTGTTATATAGTACCCATTTTTACCCGACCTTTCCACTTTTCACATCCTGTCGAAGGGAGGACAGATACACTCCTTCATGGGGTACCGTCAATCGTCCAGTTCCAGGGGATCGATTCTCGCCGAGGGAACAACGTAGGGGGCAAAAAGGGCAGCTTTCCCGGCGGGAAGGATGGCCGGTTTATCCAGTCTGGCCTTTTCCCCTCCTCTGCTCCCCCGGGTAAGCGTTACGATACCGACCCGGCCGCATTTGTCGCAGTAGTCCAGAGTAAGGCAAATCCAGGAGTCCCCTTTACCGTAGGGGGGAACTCCCTTCAGCTCCTCGGGGGTTGCCGAATGAACGATACTTCTCAGGCGGTCCTCATACTCCGGCTGAAAATAGGCCTCACCGTAGCTCAAAACGGATCCGCAAAAAACACATTTCCAGGCGCGGATGGCCTGCCGCATTCCGTATACCCCGAAGAGCAGGGCAATCACGGCCACGATATAAAAGACCCATTGCGGTAAAAGGATCTTGTGAAAACTCAGAGTATAATTCCCGAAAAAGGCCATGAGCAAAAAAACCACGCCGGCCCCCGCAAAAAAAAGACCGAAGAACAACTGCCCTTTACTCAACCCCTGTTTGACAACGTTCTCCCCACTCATTCCGGTTCCTCCCTTCTCTAATCAAAAATATGTAACGTATGGTCTCTCTGCCTTATGATTTCTGCCTGACTCACCCATGGGATGGGGCAGGCAGTTCCTTTAATATCATGCTGCCGGAATTCCTGTCAATCCGTTTCAGGGAGGGCACCGGGAGCGTGATGATGTTCAGAATGCCCCAAAAGAAAAAAAAGCGGGAGGATCGATCCTTCCCGCCATTATGAGGTCCCTGCTAATGAGCATATCATTTCGTCAGGCGCTCATCTCCTCGCTTTCGCAGCGTATCCTGCCGGACCGGTTCCAGATCCCCATACGGGCAGCCTCCTCGACCAGCTCCTCCCGAAAATCGGGATGGGCGATGTTGATCAGCGCTTCGGCCCGTTCCCAGGTCGATTTGCCCTTGAGCATGGCCATGCCGTACTCCGTAACGACATACTGGGTGATGGTCCGCGGCACGGTGACGATGCTGCCGGAGGCCAGGAAGGGGCGAATCCGGGAACTCCGGTTGCCGTTTTTGTCGACCTTCAGCGAAGGCAGGCATATGAAGGACTTCCCGCCCCGGGAATGGAAGGCCCCCGTTACAAAATCGAGCTGACCCCCGGTTCCGGATATCTGCCGGAATCCGGTGGACTCCGAGGATACCTGGCCGTAAAGGTCTACATCGACGGCGTTATTGATGGAGATGAAATTGTCGTTCTGCGCTATGCGGGCAGCATCGTTGGTGTAGTCCACCGGGTAGCTGGCGCAGGCGGGATTGCGGTCCAGGAAATCGTAGAGCCTCTGGCTTCCCAGGGCAAAGGTATAGACGATCTTTCCCTGGTCGGCGTTTTTCTTCCGGTTGGTAATGCATCCCGCCTCGTACATATCAACGAAGGAATCCACCAGCATTTCCGTATGCACACCCAGGTCCTTGATTCCGGAACGCGCGATGATCATCCCCACGGCATTGGGCATGCCCCCGATACCCAGCTGAAGGCAGGAACCGTCGCCGATCTGCTCGACGATGCTCTCCGCAATTCTACGGTCCACATCCGACGGCTCCAGCACCGGCAGGCTGATGAGGGGTTTGTTGTCGCTCTCGACGATGTAGTCCACCTCAGAGATGTGTATCCCCTCGTTGTACCCGCCGTGACAGATGGGAACATGGCTGTTGACCTCTACGATCACGATCCTGCTCCTGTCGGCAACCCTCTTGGTGCAGGAGTTGGAGGGCCCAAAATTGAAATAGCCGAACCGGTCCATCGGGGCGACCCGGACCATCAGGACATCGTTCTCGATCAGATCGAACAGGGCGGGACCCTCGTGATAGTTCAGCGGAACGTAGTTGCACAGACCCTTGTCGTGCAGCACCCGGTCTCCGCCGCTGAAATGCCAGCTGCTGTAATTGAAGCTTTCTCCGGCGGGATCG
>CALCJG010000454.1 GCA_937967705.1 uncultured Spirochaetia bacterium | reverse complement strand
GTGCGGCGGGCCAGGGGCTATGTGCCGATGCCCTTCGTTTCCTCCCCGGCGCCGGTCCATATGCTGGCAACGGGAGGGGATCTCAAGAACAGCTTCGCCCTGGCCAAGGAGGGCATGGCGGTTCTCAGTCAGTACCTGGGGGATCTGGCCACCCCGGCGGGCAATGATCTCTTCCGGCGCACCATCACCCACTTTGAACGCATCCATGATTTCCGGCCGGAGGTGGTCGTCTCGGACCGGCATCCCGGCTATTTTACCACGGCCTTTGCCGATGAGCTGGAAGCTGGCGGGCTGAAACGCTTCCGCGTTCAGCATCATCATGCCCATATCGTTTCTGTCATGGAGGACTTGGGGCTGGAGGAGCGCATCATCGGGATTGCCTTCGACGGGACAGGCTATGGTGATGATGGAAGGCTCTGGGGCAGCGAATTCCTTTTGGCGGACAGGGGTCATTTCGTCCGCGCCGCACACTTTTCCTATTTCCCGCTGCCCGGCGGAGAGAGCGCCATCCGGGACGTCTGGAAGATCGGTCTTTCCCTCCTGTATCGGGTTTACGGCGACAATGTCTCCCTGGAGGGATATCCCCCGGAGGCCGGGGCGGTTCTGGAGATCATGAAGCGGGGGATCAACTCCCCGGAAACCTGCAGTATCGGGCGGCTCTTCGACGGGATTTCGGCCCTGCTGGGCATCTCCCGGGTCATCAGCACCGAGGCGGAGGCCGCCATGCTCCTGGAAGAGGAGGCACTGGGATGGCAGGGAGGGGGGGGGGAATGGCTTATCCCCTTTTCCGGCGGGATGGAGATGGAGATCTCCACGGAAGGCCTGACGGAATATCTGCTCGGCCTGATCAAAAGGGGTCAGAGCCGTCCTGCGGTGGCCTGGGCTTTCCATGCCGCCCTGGCCCGGACCAGCGTTGCCGTGGCAGAACAGCTTCGGGACGCCTCCGGGCTCAACCGTGTGGTACTCAGCGGGGGCGCTTTCCAGAACCGCCTTCTTCTGCGCATGGTAATGGAGGGTTTGGCGGAAAAACGGTTTGACATATTCATCCCGGAAAAAATACCCTTCAACGATGGCTGTCTTGCTCTGGGGCAGCTCGCCATTGCCAAGGAGTTACTCAAGAATGGATAAAACCCTGTTAAAAAAACTTGCCGCACAGCTCCAATCCTATCCCCTGAAAGAGGATGTCAGCATAATGGAGGTTTGCGGCACTCACACCACGGAGTTCTTCCGAACGGGCGTCAAGGATCTCTTTCCCGGCCGTTTGCGGCTGGTGGACGGTCCCGGCTGCCCCGTCTGCGTGACTCCCAACGAATACCTGGACCGGGCCATTGAGATCGGAAAAACCCACGGGGCCGTTCTGACGACCTTCGGCGACATGATCAAGGTCCCCTCATCCTACAGCTCCCTCGCCCGGGAAAAGGCTGAGGGCATGGCGGTGGAGGTGGTCTACTCCCCCTTGGACGCCCTCACAACGGCGGAGCAGAACCCAAGCCGGGAGATCGTCTTTCTCAGCGTGGGTTTCGAGACGACCGCTCCCACGGAGGCCATCGCCGTGAAACAGGCCCGGGCCAAAAATCTGAAAAATTTTTCCCTCCTCTCGGGCAACAAGCTGACGGTGCCCGCCGTGAAAGTTCTTCTGGACGCGGCGGAGGTGCGGATCGACGGCTTCATCATGCCGGGGCATGTGAGCGCCATCATCGGGGCCGGGGCCTGGCGCTTTGTGGGGGAGGAATACGGAAAGCCCTGCGTCGTGGCCGGTTTCGAGGATCACGACCTTATCCGGGGAACACTCTCCCTCCTGAGGTTGATGACCGAGGGGCGTAAGGAACTCATCAACGAGTATACGCGGGTGGTCCGGGAAGAGGGTAACCTGAAGGCTCAGGAGATCATGTTCGATGTTTTTGAGAGTGGGGATTCCCACTGGCGGGGGATCGGGGTGATCCCCGGAAGCGGCCTCCTCCTCAGGGAAGAGTACGGGGATTTCGACGCGGCTAAAAAATTCCCGGTGACACTGCCCGAGCCCCGGGAACATCCGGGCTGCCGGTGCGGCGAGCTTCTGAGGGGGCTCATACTTCCCACGGACTGTCCCCTCTTCGGAAAGGCCTGCCTTCCCGAAAGACCTGTGGGCCCCTGCATGGTCTCCACCGAGGGACCCTGTTCCGCCTATTATAAGTACGGGAGGAAATGATGGAAGATAAGATACTGGCCGGCCACGGCAGCGGCGGCCGGCTGATGAACGACATGATCGACAACCTCATACGCCGCACCCTCGGTCTCGAGAGCATACAGTTGGATGATTCCGCCGTTCTGGACATTGTTCCCGGAAAGGTCGCCTTTACTACGGACACCTTCGTTATCACCCCCCTGCTTTTCCCCGGGGGGGATATCGGCAAGCTGGCGGTCAACGGGACGGTCAATGATCTCGCTGTGATGGGCGCGCGCCCGCTGTATCTCTCCTGCGGCCTCATACTTGAGGAGGGATTGGAGATGTCCCTCCTCAAGAGGGTCCTGGAGTCCATGAGGACGGCGGCGGATTACGCCGGGGTGAGAATCGTGACAGGGGATACCAAGGTTGTAGGCAGGGGCAGCGCCGACAAGATCTTCATCAATACCGCAGGGATCGGCCTTGTCGAGAAGGGTCTGCAGCGCCGGCCCATCGAATCGGGGGATAAAATCCTCATTAGCGGGTATGTGGGCGACCACGGGGTGGCTGTTATGGCCGAACGAAACCGTTTCTCCTTCACGAAGGGGCTTCAGTCCGATTGCGCCCCGGTCAATCATATCGTGCGGGAACTCCTGGATGAGGTTCCGGGGGGGATCAAGTTCATGCGCGATCCCACGCGGGGCGGTGTAGCCTCGGTGCTGAACGAAATCGTGAAAAACCAGCCCTTTGCTGCTAAGCTTTACGAGGAGGATGTGCCGGTGCGTCAGGAGGTCAGGGGGGTATGCGATCTCCTGGGAATTGACCCCCTTTATGTAGCCAATGAGGGAAAGCTGATCTGTATTGTGCCCCCATCCCAGGCTGAGGCTGCCCTGAACGCCATGAAAAGAGCTGCGGAGGGAGAAGAGGCCCGCATGATCGGGGAAATTACGGAAGAATATCCCGGAAAGGCGTACCTGGAAACCGGGCTGGGCGGAAAGCGCATCCTGCCCCTGCTTACGGAGGAGCAGCTCCCCCGGATATGCTGAGGGCTTTCCGGATCAAATTACTGCAATAGGAGAGTATTATGTGTTTAGCAATACCCATGAGAGTGACCAGAGTGGAGGGCAATAAGGCCGTAGTGGAATCCCAGGGGGTGGAGACCCTCGTGGATATCAGCCTGGTTCCCGACCTGAAGGTCAATGAGAAGGTCATCATCCATGCAGGTTTTGTCATCGAACGGCTTGATCCGGAAACGGCCCGGGAGA
>CALCJG010000453.1 GCA_937967705.1 uncultured Spirochaetia bacterium | reverse complement strand
TGAGGGAGATACCCGGGAGGCCGGCAGGGGGATGAGTGTGGCCGCCCTGGAGGGTTACATAGGCGTCCTCCTCGACGAGGCGATTCATCCCGATTACAGCGAGGCGGGGGTGATCGATTTCTCCCATAGAACGAAGGCCGATGACGAGGCGGCCCGGCTTCAGACGGAAGGGGATGCCGGGAAATCGAAGGGGCCGGGGAAGGAAAAGGGAACCCCCGGGAAGAAGAAGAGCAAGGGGAAAAAACCGAAGGGGGGGAAGAAGAAGTCCCCCGGCAAGAAATACGTCTACACCATCGACCCCAGGACGAAATCCCGAACGCGCATCTCCGAGGTGAGGGAATTCGTGGTCAGGAATGTGGACCCGGTATTCTTCCACCGATTCCGCAAATGGGAATACCTGGCCCAGCGTGTGTATCAGCAGCTGGCGGTCCTCCTGCCCGCCGTGGAGGAGAAGTACGAGACCTCGGCCTTCGAGGGGGAGATCAGCGTGGATCTTCTCATCGAGGTGCTGGCGGGCAGACCCCTGCAGGAGACCCCGGAATACATGGACATCTACACCGAAACGCGGCGCTCCCTTCATGTGGTGATAGGGCTGGACGCCAGCTATTCCACCAGCCTCTGGGTGCAGCCCTATACCGGGGTCCTGACGGGGGAGGTGAAGAACGTGGACGGGATATCGCTGGTGGAGGTCCCTCTTTCGAAGGAGGAATTCTACAATTACGACGAGATACTGGATATAGAAAAGGCCTTCGCCGTCATCTTCGGAACGGCCCTTTCCTATCTAACGGACAGGCTGGAGGTCTTCGCCTTCAACTCGGTAACCTCCACCAACGTCTACCGGGCCGACACACTGAAGGCGGTCTCTTCCTTTAAAGCGGATGCGGCCAACCGGGACGGGGATTTCATCCGCTACGTGCGACAGATCCTGGAACAGAGCGATGCCGACGTAAAGTACTTCATTCTCCTCAGCGACGGCAGGCCCGAGGCGGACAATTACAGCGGCAAAGAGGCCCTGGATGATACCCTGATCGCCATGCGGGAAACGGTCAATGCCGGCATCAAGCTGATCTACTTCAACGTGGACATGCATCGGGGGGACTACTTCGATCTCTTTAAAAGGGAGGCCACCTATGCGGAGTATTTCACCAATCCCGAGCAGCTTCTCCCCGTCATACCGGAGCTGGTCCGCAAGGTGGTCGAGTCGGTGAAATAGACTAAAATTGTGCACAACCCGACGGACGGCAGAAATTGTGATTGATTAATGCCGGCCTCCGGGAACATCCTTGATATAATGAGGCGGGTATGACGGCGCCGTATATGTTGATGGATCGGGGTGATGTCATGAATCGGAAACGGATGCATCAGAGGGACAGCGGGGAGATGACAGGAACATGCCGAATGCTCCTCCCCGGATTTCTCCTCTGCTTAATGCTTGCGGCTTTCTTCTCTGGAGACGGTACGGCCGCTCCAGCAAAGAAGAAAACGCCGGCGGACAGGCCCGGAAAGGCCGTCTACAGGGAATGGACCGTAACCTGGGGAGGAGGAAGCGCCCGGGTCCTCAACGCGAAGATGGGACAGACCCTCATCCTCTTCAGGAAATACAGCACGGAGGGTATGAAGGACAAGGCGGGATTCTGGACCTCCGCCGATTACCGCCTCCTCTCCGTGGTGGGTCCCTTCGTATCCTTCCGGGAGGACTGGTCCGCCGTGATAGGGGGGAGGACATCAAAAGGCACCCGCTACGTTACCGTGGACATCCGTCAGGGGCGGGATGTGTCGCTCACGGCGCTTTATGACGAAAAGACACTGCTGAAGGCGCTGCTGAAAAACAGGGTGGTGGCCACGGAGCTGGGGAAACGGAAGGTTAATAGCTTGAAGGAGCTCTTCCGGTCTCCGAGGCGCAGCTGCGGGCCCTTTCTCAACAGCATCATCCTCTCCTCCTTCGCTTTCCATCATGTAAAAAGGAACAGCGTGGGCGTGCGCCTCTGCGTGATCGAGGGGTGCGAGGTAATGCGGGGGGCCTCCCGGCAGCTGGATATCACCCTGCCCCTTCCCAAACTGTATAAAACCGACTTCAAGAATGCTGTGAAGGGCCGGATGCTCATGGGGGATCTCTATGCCGAGTCTCGATAAATTGCTGCGCCGCCGGATCATCATTGGAATACACGGGCTGGCCAACAAGCCCCCGAAAAAGCTTCTGAAGACTTGGTGGGAGGCCTCCATCCGGGAAGGGCTGGACAACATAGGCGCGCCGGAGAGGGACTTCCGCTTCGAACTGGTTTACTGGGCTGACTTCCTCCATGAGAAACCCCAGGATCCGGACATCAGCTACGAAAAACACGAGCTGTATATTGACGATCCCTATATACCCGGAAGGGGGGGGTATGAAGACTTCAAACCCAGCGAGTTGCGAAAGAAATTTCTGGACAAGCTGGAGAAGAAGCTGGACCGGATCTTTTTCGAGGAGAAGAGCTTCATCAATTACGAGTACTTCACAAACCTCATAATACGCAACCTCTTCAAAGACCTGGATGCCTATTACAACAAAAACTGTCCCGTTACGGCCTATGCCAATCTACCCACCAGAGAGGCCCTCCGCGGGCGGCTGGCGGATCTGCTGCACAAGCACCGCAACAAGTCGATACTCCTCTTTTCCCATTCAATGGGGACTATCATCGCCTACGACGTGCTGACCCGGATGGTTCCCGATGTGACGGTGGATACCTTCATAACCATGGGATCGCCCCTGGGGCTTCCGGTCATCATGAAACGGATCTACGAGGAACAGGGTCGGGATTACCGGAAAGAGAAGCAGCTCCCGGCGCCGGAGAACATCGCCCGGGCCTGGTACAATTTCTCTGACCTGGGTGACCCGGTGGCGGCCAATTACAACCTGGCGGATGATTACCGGCCGAACTCCAAGGGGCTCGGGCCTCAGGACGTGATCGTCTACAACAACTATAAATACGGTAAGCTCAGGGACCCTCACAAGTCTTACGGTTATCTCCGGGCGCCGGAGGTGGCTCGGGTGATCGAGGAATTCCTAGCCCGGGAAAAGGGGACATGGCTGGGCAGGTGGTTCGACAAGGCCGCCGGTTTTCTGGGCTGATCGGGGAGGGAGCATGGAAATCAATATATTCGACTTTATCGCCCGCATGGAGGAGGATCTCGCTCGGTTTTACGGTTTTCTGAAGACCGTTTCCCGATTCCGGGATTCCGAAGAGCTCTTCAATTTCATGATCCGCCATTCCCAGGGGCATGCCCATGAGGCGGAATCCCTGACCACTCGTTATGTGCGGCCCGAAATGAACCGGGATTTCTTTCTGAAGCTCAATGACCAGATCAAGAAATCCCTCCTGGAAGAGGTGAGGAACGCTACCAGCCTGCCCGAGGCCATACAGAAGATCGCCAGGACGGAGGAACAGGTGGGCCGGATGTACGAGGCCCTGGCCCTGCACTACAAGAAGCTGTCGGAATACTATCAGGCCATATCCGAGGAGATGATGGCTCTTTCGCGGGAGGAAATGACCCACCGGGATATGGTCCTTGCAGAATTGAAAAAGTATCATGATTGAAACGCATCCCGCCGGGAAATGCCGGCGTCAAAGCCGGGGGGTGATGTCCGGCAGGGAAAAAACAGTTATGAGCTGGAGTGGGGGCAAGGACAGCGCCCTTGCACTCCGGCTTCTCCTGGAGCAGGATGACCGGGAGATCGTTTCCCTGCTTACCACGGTAACGGGGGATTACGACCGGATCGCGATGCACGGGGTGAGGCGATCCCTGCTGGAGGCCCAGGCTGCCGCGCTGGGTCTTCCCCTGAAGGTTGTGATCCTGCCGGCCCGCTGCGACGATATGACGTACCGGGCGGTTATGGCCGGGGCCATGCGCGAGGTGCTGGAGCAGGGAGTTACGGCGGTGGCCTTCGGGGATATACACCTGGAGGATGTCCGGCGTTACCGGGAGGACAATCTCCGGCCCCTGGGCATCGACACCCTCTTCCCTCTCTGGGGGAAGAGCGCAGGCGAACTGGCCCGCCTCTTCCTGCAGGGGAAGTACCGGGCGGTGGTGACCTGCGTGGACACCGAAAACTTGGACGGGGTTTTCTGCGGCCGGGATATTGACGAAAACTTCCTCAACAGCCTCCCACCCGGGGCCGACCCCTTCGGCGAGAAGGGAGAATATCACAGCTTCGTTTACGACGGCCCCCTCTTCCGAAACCCGGTTCCCTTCGTCAGGGGTAAAACGGTGCTCAGGGACGGCCGTTTCCTCTATTGCGACCTGCAGTCCCCTGAAGATTAGTGCTTGCATTTGTTTCTCGATGCCGGGATGATGATCCGCTTGCCGGGGATCTCGGCCGGTATCCTGGAACGGCAGAGGGTTGCCCTTACATATAAATGGATGAGGTGTGCGGTATGAAAAGAGCCGGGGTGATTGCGCTGAGCCTTATGGGGGGGCTTCTGCTCCTCCTGATGATCATCGGGGCCTTCAGTACGGAGAGTCTTCAGATACCCGAGGGTTATGAGGGCAGGTACATCGAGATCGAGGGAAACAGGGTCCGCTACCTGCAGAAGGGAAAGGGGCGCGACGTGCTCTTGATCCACGGGCTTCCCGGCTCCCTGGAGGACTGGCGGCCGGTGATGGACAAGCTGGCGAAGAAGTACCGCGTAACGGCCTATGACAGGCCGGGACACGGTTTCAGCGGGGCCCGCGGACATGAATACAACCTGGAATACAATGCCCGGATAGCCCTGCTCCTCTGTAAAAAACTGAAACTCAGGGACGTGGCGGTGGTGGGGCACTCCTACGGGGGGAGCACGGCCATGACCCTGGCCCTGCAGAATCCCCCGGAGATCATCGGCTATATAACACTGGGCAGTCCCGCCTTTACCGTTCGCCGGAGGCCGGCACTATATTATCTCCTCCGGGTTCCCCTTTTGGGGCGGGGGATTTCCGTGGTGACCCGTTCCCTGACGGGACGGGAAATGGTGAGGAAGGGACTGGCCACGGCCATCCACCCCAATGAAAAGGCGATCCCCGCAGGCTTCCTGGAGGAGAGGTGTTTCATCTGGCTTCAGCCCGGTGTCTCTTATACTCTTGCGGGCGAGGGGTTGAATCTCAAGGGGGATCTGCTGAAAAATGTGCCGCGCTACGAGACGATCTCGAAAAGGTTCATCATCGTGCACGGTAAGGACGATCAGCTGGTTGCGCTGGACAACGCGGTCAGGCTCAACAGGTCCGTCAGCGGATCGCGGCTGGTGGTGCTCAATGACACGGGACACCTCATTCAGTACGCCCGGCCGGATACGGTTGTCAGCCTGGTAGGCCGGCTTTTCCGCTGACGGGGAGAGATTCAAATGAAAAATAAATCAGGCGGGGATGAGGAGAAAAAGAGGGATGTGCTCAAGGAGCTAATGACCATTCCCGGGGTGGGTCAAAGCATTGCCGGGGATCTCTACGATCTGGGCATACGCTCGGTGGGAGACCTGAGGGGGAACAATCCCGAGCGGCTCTACGATCACCTCTGTCTCCTCCGTGGCCAGCGGATAGACCGCTGCATGCTCTACGTCTTGCGCTGTGCGGTCTACTTTGCTACCGCCAGAAGGCATGATCCCGATCTGCTGAAGTGGTGGAACTGGAAGGAGGATATATGAAGATACCGGAAAATTTCCGGCAGATGGCCCGGCGCCTGGGGGAGGTTCGTCTCATTGCCAGAATCGGCAGGGAACTGAAGCGCATTCCCCCCACGGGACGGTATCTGGGATTGCTGATCATCACAGTGATCTTTCTGCTGTATGTTCTCCAGAGCTACAGTTCCCGCCGGCCTAGGAATGTCATCCTCGTCGTGGCCGACGGCATGGGGCCTTCGCAGATATCCCTGCTGGCCCTCTTTGCGAAGAAGGCCGCCTCTTCCCCCTACCATGGCCGTTTGGCGGCCCTGGAGCTCATGATGAGGGAGGGTCACAGCGCCCTGGTGCTGACGAATACCGCCGACCGGCTGGTTACGGACTCCGCCGCATCGGCCAGCCAGTACGCCACGGGAGTGATGACGCGCAACGAGATGGTGGGTCTCGATGTCGCGGGAAGACCGGTTGAGACCATACTGGAAAAGTTCCGGAAGGCGGGAAAAAGGGTCGGCCTCGTGACAGATACCCGCATCACCCACGCGACCCCGGCGGCCTTTGCCGCCCATGTGACCCATCGAAGCCGGGAGGATCTGATCGCGGAAAACCTCCTTGCCGTCGCGCCGGACGTCATGCTCGGAGGAGGGGTGTCCTACTGGATCCCCTCGGGATACGGAGGGAGAAGGACCGAGGTGTTGATGGGCGCCCTGGGGCAACGCCTGCAGGACTTTACCAGGTTGAGATCCCGGCGCAGGGATGACCGGAACCTTCTGGCCGAGGCCGAAAAAAAGGGTTACTGCCTGGCCCTCAGCCGTGACGAAATGCTCCGGTGTTCCGGAGCTAAAATGCTGGGTCTCTTTACTCCCTATCATATGCCCGGCGCACTCAGCGGCGCCCGAAGCCATTCAGGAGAGAAGCAGCGGTTACCGACACTCAAAGAGATGGCTCAGACGGCCCTGAAAAAACTCTCGGAGCGGGATGAAGGATTTTTCCTGATGGTGGAGGCGGGGCTGATCGACGATGCTGCTCATGACAACGACGCGGGAACCCTTCTTCATGAGCTGCTTAATTTCGACGATGTGTTGAGCTATCTCCTCGAATGGACCCGGGGCAGGAATGACACCCTCCTGGTTCTGATTTCCGACCACGATACGGCCTCCTTCGGCTTTTCCTACTCAATCTTCGATGTCCCCTCCCCGGAGAAAATAGGCAACGGCCTGGCGGATAACGGCTCATACAGGCCCGGGTTCAACTTCGGGAAGTTCGATATCCTGGACAAATTGTACCGTCAGAAGAAATCCTATCGGGCAATAATGAGAGAATACAATCGGCTCCCGGAGGAGGACAGGGGTCCCGGATCGCTGATGAAGCTCATCAATGACAATATGGAATTCAAGATCACCCGAAAGGAGGCGGCGCGCATCCTGGAGATGACGCGGAACGAATACTACCGCTCCGACCACCGCTTTCTGAAAGAATACACGATCCCCCGAATCGACGATTTCAGGGAGTTCTACGTTTATACGGGGTCCATGCGTCCCAATCTCATCGGGCGTACCCTTGCACGGCAGCAGAACGTGACCTGGGGATCCGGGACCCATTCGGCCTCGCCGGTGCTGGCGGTGCTCTATGGTCCGGGTTCTGAGAACTTCCGGGGACTCCTCCACAGTACCGATGTGGGCCGCTGCGTGATAAAGGCCGCGGGATTGAAATAGGCAGCCGGTTTTCCTGTCATCCCGTATCGGGAGGACTCACCTTGAAACGGTTGGCGTAACAGTAGAGACAACCGTGGCCGCAGGTTCCGTTTATGCCGATATCCCGGCTCTCCACACAGCCGCAGGGGGCGTAACCGGAGGGCTCTGACCCCCTGCGGGTTCCCCTGATGGGGAGATCCGGAAGATCCGGGACGATTCTGCGCAGATGGTCCAGGTCCAGACAGCGTGTCTGCCGGACCCGGGCCCTGTCCTCCTCCCGGATTCCGGGGGAGCAGCAGACCCCGCAGTCCCCGATGCCCGCCCGACCTGCCTGCACGGTAAAATCCGCCGTCAGGTCCACGAAATTTCGGTACATCTCCTCGTAGCCCGGCTGCCCCGTGGAAGGCATGCGCAGCTCGTCCCCGTCGGCGCGGCAGCAGGCGGTGAGGCTTTTGCGTATCCCGGCATACGGGCCGTCTATATGCGCCAGCGAAAGAATGGCCCTGGAGGTACGGCCGCTCCAGACCGTTTCACAGAGCCTATGGAAATTCTCCCGGTGCCAGCTGAGGTCGAGGGACTTTGTCAGGATGACGGGATCATAGCGCCACCAGAGGGCTTCCTGGCCGATCTCCTCCGAGAGGCGCTGAATGTCCTCCCTGAGGCGTTCCGGTTCCGGCACATGCCGTTCCAGCCAGCGGGGATAGCCGGTGAGGGATATGAGAAAGACCAGGGAGAACCCCCTCTCCCGGAATTCCTTGAGACAGGGCAGCAGGGCCCCGGGGTTTTTGGTCCAGAAGCTCAGGATATGGACATCCTCCGGGCGGAGGCTGACGGCGTAGGGCTTGCCGGAAAAGGGATTGTGGCCGGAG
>CALCJG010000452.1 GCA_937967705.1 uncultured Spirochaetia bacterium | reverse complement strand
ATTATGATGATACCCTTCAACTATTTCGTCAAGCAGATTTGCAAGAGGGAACTGACATTTAAGGGTTTCAGGGCAGGAAGGGGTATAACTCATTCTCGGACATCGAGCGGGCCTTTTGATGAATGCGGGGGGAATAGCGTCCCAGGGAGAATATATGAAGGGTAAGTTGATGCCTGCAGGATTCACACAGCATGCCTCCCCGGGCAAGAATACGGGGAATGAGCAGGGCGTTGGTATAGGGGATGTTCTCTCTGAGGCAGATTTTTGCCGCCGCAAGGTCGTCTATCAGGAGGAAGTCGCCCACTCCCTGACGGTATAGGGACAGCAGTTCTTTCTCGCCCTTTCCGAGAGTTTGATTGACGGCAATGAGTGTCCGGGAAGGGGCTGTCTCAGCAGGGGTTAGGAGCTTAAGCAGGGAATGCCTGGGAAGGTCCTGGAACATCTCGGCACCGGGTTTACCCTCCTTCGTCAGTTCGATGTATACGGAGGGCGGTATCAGAATCCGATAGGCCCGCAAAAAGGTCATGAGAATGTCGGATTTATAGAGGAGTATGGCGGATGAACTGTCCATCAGAACGGTTTTCATGATTTCAGTAGGGCTGATAGGGTCTCAGGCATAGACGGCGATAGTTGCTGCTGAAGATGATGCCTTCCACTATTCCGGCAACCATCCCCGTCGATATCGTAAAACCGCCTTCCACAGTTTGACGATTATCCGGCAGGAGGAAGATACTTCCCACGGGTATTTTCTGCGGTCTCATCCGGGCCAGGTTGCGGTTATTCTTTGGCAACCCCAGAATGGGATAGCGGCGATCCCCCTGAGTCTCGAAGAAGAGATTTTCCTTGTTGGGGAGACCCAGGCTTTCCCTCTCGCCGTCATCGGCATAGGCACCGGGAGAGAGGGGGATGCCATTGACGTTCAGCGCCTCGCCGGCAAACCGTACTTCATCGTTTCCCCTTGCCAGGATACGGCCGATGAGAAGGGAGCCCTGGTCTTTGTACAGGATCACATCACCCTTTTGAGGAAAAGCGGCTCTGAGGCTGTTGACGAGAATGATCTCCCCTTCCTCAAACGTGGGGTTCATCGCTGTCCCCTTTACCCGTTCCAGGGATATCATCGAGAATACAGCCAGGATCGCCAGAGTCAGCAGGAGGATGTTGAGCATCGAATAGAGACCATAAAACAGGGGGGAGTTGACCCTCCCGGGGTTGATAAAGGGCTTTCTTAGGGCGCTGAAGAAGGCATCAGCGGATGTGATCATAATGATGATTAAGTGAAGCACAAACATTACCGTCACGAAATGAATGAGGGAAACCTCCCTGTTTAAGACCAGCACGGCGGGAATCAGCAGCAGGTTGATGATCCTCAGGAAAAAGTAAATCAGCCCCCGGGCGAGATCCCCGTTGTACATCTGTCCCAAACCGGTAATAAGGAGGGACAGGAAGAACGCCAGCACGGGATGACGATGCACCCTGGCGTGGGATTGTATCATGTTTTCGGTCACGCTTTATTCGACGCTTTTTTTTGAGATGTTGAATCTGGAGATAAGCTCCGTCAGCTGTCGGGAAATGTCAATCAGGGAATTGGATATCTGATTCAATTCCTGGGAATTGCTCGCGTAGTCCCTTGTCAGGGTGTCAATATCCTGGACAGCCTCTTTCATCACGGTTGTGTTATCCGCCTGCCCTTCCGTCTGAATGAAGATGTTCTGGGTCATTTCATTAAGGTTCTGAATGGCCGCCTGAATTTCCTCGGATCCGACCGTCTGTTTCTCTGATTCCTCGGATATCTTGTCAATGCGGCTTATGATATGATAGATATTGGCGGAGATGAGAGTGATTGTATTCTTAATCTCCATGACACTAGCCACACCCTGGGATATATTGTCGCTGGTCTCGGCCACCAGTCGCTCAATCTGCTTCACCTCGTCTGTAGAGCGTACAGCCAGATGGGATACCTCATCGGCTACTACGGCAAAACCCTTTCCGTGTTCCCCGGCCCGGGCCGCTTCTATGGATGCGTTCAGGGCCAGGAGGCTGGTTTTATCGGCGATCTCGTTAATGACATTGGTGATATCCCGTATCTTTTCGGAACTGTGTTGAATCAGTTCCATTTTGGCAACCATCACATTGAGTTTGCCCTCGCTGTCCCGCAGTTTCTGGGAAAGTTTTTCTCCGTCCGCCCGCACCCCCCGGACATTGTGTCCAACATCCTGGATTGACTGGGAAAACTGCTCAACGCTGGAAAAAATCTCCGAGGCGGAGGCGGAAGCGGCTTCAACGCTGTTTTTTACCACGTCCGCGGACTCCGAGAGGAGATTGATCTTGTCCACGGCTTTTTCAATGGATTCCCTCTGTATGCGCACTCCCTCACCGATGCTCTCGGAGATAACGTTGAGAAGGCGGGAATGGCTTGTGAATTTGGCTATGGCTTCACTGAAGCGGATGATGATACGTTCGAGATTTCGAATCGTGAGCAGCATCTCGTAGATAACATCGCGAATTTCATCCTGAGAGTCTATGATCAGCTTCTGATTGAGATGTCCTTCGGCAATGGCCTTGAGGCTTTCGATGGCGTTGTGGAGGGGCCTCACGGTATTGGAGGCGGAGAGATAAATGGCGGCGACAGTCAGGGCGGTCGATGTCGTCAGGACAAAAAGAAGCCGGTAGAGGAAACTTGTGAGAAAGTCGGCGGGTACTCCGGTTCCGCCGCTTTTCAGGATATTGGCCACTTCCTGATAGGAGTACATGCCTATCACCAGGATGGTCATCAGTATCATGGGGACGAGGATGATGAGCAGGCGTTGTCGTATGGTGATTCGAAGCACCCGTTTGTCCAGGATGAGCTTTCGGGGAATCATTTTTACGGAGAGATTCATCTCGCGGATGAAACGTACAAAGACGCGCTCTGCCATGAGATAGGCAAGGACTCCGGAAACGAATCCGCAGAAGGCGATGAGCAGAAAGGCATTGAAAAACTGATAGAGCGTATGGGGTGGCGGAAGGAGAGCGATGTAGACATAGCTCATGAGGCCGGCACCCATCAGGAAACGGGTGAACATGAAAAAACCGTGAAGTATGGAGATGTTGTGGGCCCTGACATATGCTTTGGAGAGAGCGGCGTAATCCACCTCCTGCTTTCTGTAAAGCTTTAAAAAGCGATTTAGGGGCGCAAAGAGAATTTCGTTGGTGGGCAGGGAACAGAGTGTGGGGATGAGGATGACCCACCAGGCGTAATCGGTGATAACCTTCATACCTTGTTCCCGGCTGAGGCCCGTGAAGAAGGCAATGTAGATGGCCGCCAGCCAGGCGCCGACACCTGCTCCGATCAGTTCTGTTATCAGGAACTTGAGTTTTACATTCCACTTAAAATGTTCGCCCGGATTGATCTCCTGGGCCGGGGTTTCTTTATTGCTCATGAGAGGTGCCGCTCTTATGTCTGGGAGATGGGAAGGGCGCGGACAATCACGCTTTTCCGCATTTAGTGTATACAGATGAGGAGATTAACGCAAACATTTTTCATGTGCCTTGGCGGATTCCGCCACATGGGGGATCGCATTACATCAGGCAGCTTCGTATTGTCTAGAGGAAGGATTCGATGAACTTGCGGATTTTTTCCTTTCCCCGATACACACCGAAATGTCCCTCGCAGAGGATGTCGGCCTCGAGGGAAATCAGGAATTCCAGGGATTTGACGTAATCCCCCCGGGTTGAGCGGAGCACATCGTTGAGAGGGCCGTGTACATCCTGCCCGAAAAGGACCAGTAAACCATCGGAGATGACGGTAAGAACCGATGAGCCGGGCGAGTGGCCGGGGGTATGATAAAAGTTGACCTCTACCCCCCCCACTGTCAGGACATCATGGCTTTTGTCGATACGAATGTCCACTCGTGTCGGTTCCATGACGGCTCCGTACCAGCGCGCTGCGGTTACGCTGGAATCGCCCATTTCCAGATAATCCGCATCAAGGTCATGGGCGATGATCCTGCATCCTGTCAGCTTGCGGATCTCTTCGGCACCTCCGGTATGATCGTAATGACAGTGGGTGAGAAAGAGGTATCGGATCTGATCGGGAGAAACCCCTGCCTGCTTCACATTGTCCAGGATTCGCTGTGTGCCCATACCCGTTCCGGCATCCACCAGGGCAGCCTCGCCCTCTCCGATAATCAGATAGACTGCGGCATCGGAAGGGTGGGATTCCGAGGAGCCGCCCACAGCATATATCCGGGAGGTTATTTCCATCACAGGGTCACCTGCATGGTTCTCCGGCTGAGCTCCCGGCTAAGGGCATCCTGTACCCTGCTTATATCCGGGGGGAGGATGATGGGCTTGTTGGGATATTTAATGTTGATCCCTTCAATTGTGCCCTCGTGATATCCGACCTTGAATTCGGAAAACTTCAGTCCGTGGGCGGTTGAGATGATGACGGTCCGGTCGCTGCGGGATATCACCCCCCTTTCCACGAGCTTTATGAGAGCCGCCAGGGCCACACCGGTGTGGGGACAGCTGTAGAGCCCCGTCCGGTCGGCCAGGGCCGCCGCGTTGGCCAGTTCCTCCTCGCTGGCCTGTTCCACGATGCCGTCGAAATCCTTCAGGCTCTTTATGGCCTTTCGGACGGAGACCGGATCACCGATCTGAATGGCAGAGGCCAGGGTCTTCTGGGGTACGATAGGTTCGAATTCCTTAAATCCCTTGAGGTACGAGATATAGAGAGGATTGGCATTCTGTGACTGGGCCAATACGATACGGGGCCTTTTCTTTATCAGTCCGAGGTCGAGCATCATGCGGAAACCGTTGCCGAGAGCGGAGACGTTCCCAAGGTTGCCCCCGGGGATGATGATGACATCGGGCACTTCCCAGTCGAACTGCTGGACGATCTCTATGGAGATGGATTTCTGGCCCTCCACCCGGAGTGAGTTCATCGAGTTGGCCAGGTATATGGTGTTGTCCCGGGTGATCTCCTGCACGATTCGCATGCATCCGTCAAAATCGGTATCCAGAGAGAGCACAATAGAACCGTTGGACATGGGCTGCACGAGCTGTGCGGTGGAGATCTTGTTGCTGGGGAGAAAGACTATGGACGGGATGCCGGCGTAGGCGCAATAGGCCGCCAGGGCCGCGGAGGTGTCGCCGGTGGAGGCGCAGGCCACGGCCTTAATGTTTTTGCCACGCTGGATCATCTCGCTTACCATGGAGACGAGGACGGTCATGCCCAGGTCCTTGAAGGAACCGGTGTGGCTGTTGCCGCACATCTTGACCCAGAGATTCTTCATCCCCAGCATCTCGCCAAATCTTCTGGCCCAGAACATGTTTGTGTTGCCCTCAAACATCGATACGATGTTTTCGTTGTCGATCTCCGGGCAGACCCATTCCTTTTTTCCCCAGACCCCGCTGCCGTAGGGCCATTCATTGCGGCCCACCCGGCTGTCAAAAAGGGTTTTCCACTGATCAGCTGTTCTGTCCCTCAGCCTTTCGACATCGTGATGTACCTCGAGCAGTTCACCGCATCTGCGGCATTTGTAAACGATTTCATCGAGGGGGTATTCCTCCCCGCAGCCGCCGATGCAGCGGAAAAGCGCCTTGTACGGTTCCTGTTTCATTTTACTTCTCCCAAACTGTCGGCATCCTCGACTCTGATAAGTGTGACATTCCCTTCAACGAAGTCGAAGTTGTTGATTTCCTTGACTGCCTGTAAAACACCCTCCTCATAGGCACTGTGAGTCATGATGAGCAGAGGCACGTGGCGGCTGCCACTCTCCTTTTGAATGACGGAGGCGATGGAAATATCGTATTTACCCAGTACGCCGGATATCCGAGAGAGTATGCCTGGCTTGTCTTCGGTATGTACCCGTATGTAATAGCGGGAAAGGCGCTTCTCGGGCAGAAGGTAATGAGTGCTTCCAGGACCTATCTTCAGTGTCTCGTCGGAATCAGTCCCCTGGGCGATCTGAATTACATCGCTGACCACGGCGGAAGCTGTCGGATGGCTTCCCGCGCCCTTGCCGTGGAGGATCACAGGGCCGGTCATGTCGCTGATGTACATCACAGCGTTGAACTCGTTGCGGATCGAGGCCAGGGGGTGATTCCTGTGAAGCATGGTGGGATGCACACGAATGTCTACCTCGTCTCCCACCAGTTTGCTTATCCCCAGGAGCTTGATGACGTATCCCATTTCCCGGGCGTACATGATGTCCAGTTCACTGATTTCCGTGATCCCTTCCTTGGCGATGGACCGATAATCGACTTTTCGCCCGTAGGCGAGCAGGGAGAGGAGGGCGATTTTATGCCCCGCGTCAAGCCCCTTGATATCAAAAGTCGGGTCGGCTTCGGCGAATCCTTTCTCCTGGGCGTCCCTGAGTGCTTCATCAAACACGAGGCCTTCTTCCTCCATCCTGGTGAGTATGTAATTGGTGGTCCCGTTGAGTATGCCCACTATGGTGTGAACCCGGGTGGCGGCCAGTCCGCTCTTCAGTGCAAGGATGCAGGGTATTCCGCCCCCCACAGCGGCTTCAAATCCTAATTTTACCTTAAGCCGGTTCACGGCGTCAAAGATATCCTCACCCTCTTCTGCCAGCAGTTTTTTATTGGCCGTAACCACGCTTTTACCCCGGCTGAGGGCTTCCAGAATGATGCTGCGAGCGGGTTCGATACCCCCGATCAGTTCAATGACGATATCGATATCAGGGTCATCGGTTATCTCTTTCCATTCGCGGGTGACGGTAATTCCGGCGAGCCCCTTGCGGATATCCTCCGCTCTGAGGTCGCATATGGTCTTGAGGTTGATGTCGACTCCTGTGCGCTGGCGTATGATCTCCCGATTTTCCTGCAGGAGATGGAGAACACCGCTGCCGACAGTGCCCATACCAACGAGGCCGGCTTGTATGGTTTTTTTCATAGAATACCCCGATAAACGTATTTCAAGATAGTAGGCCCTCAAGTAAAAGCGGGCTTCATCCCTTTACTCGGAAATGGGAGGGATGACCATACCTGCTGCAGGGACTGTTTATACAGATGTGTTATGATCTGTTTTTGTCAATAACTGTTTTACTCTCCCGGGGTAGCGGCGGAAAATAATGGGGGTGATATGCAGCAGTCCTGAAAACCCTTGACTTTTTAGGAAAAACCGGGGGACAATAGGACTCCTTATGTTCATTACTGATGGGTTTATTATTAAGACCAATGCCGTTTTCCTCTTTTCGGGTCTACAGAACGCGAGTGGTTCTATTTATGAATTGTATGGAAACCGATGTTCAAAGTTTTGCTTGCATACGTTAAGATCGGCCTTGCTCTGGGGGCGGTGGGGCTTGCCGCAGCCGCTGTTGTCGGCGGTTACGAGGATGAAAGGGGCTATCGGGAAACCCTCATGGATTTCATGGACTCCCACTCACGGAAGGAAGAGGTCGTCATCAATGTACCCCTGAGGTCTGATCTGAATGAGTTATCCGTGAAGGAATCAGCACCTCTGACTTATTCCAAGGGGGACTGGACGAAATATGTTCTGGCACCTCGAAGAAGGATCGTTACCGAAGACGGCCAGGAGGTCCTTCATATTGAGGAAGAGGAGGAGGTAAATATCAATTCCTACGGTTCCATGAAGCTCAACATGCTTTATGGGAAATCGAAATTCCGAAAGAACAGCTATAAACAGTTCGATGAGGACAAACCCGTCTCCCGGGTGATACAGAGCGGCTTCTATCCGGAGAGGGAGCTCTTGCTGCACATGGAGGGCAATGTGGGCAAGCGAATGAAGATCTACATCGATCATGACAGCCGGAAAAAAGACAATCACTACGTGATGCAGTACCGGGCGGTGAGGGATGACGAGGTCATCCGCGAAATCAACGCCGGGGAAATAGACATCAAGCTGGAGGGTTCCAAGTACGCCGTCTATGATGACAATTCCGCCAAAGGGCTGGGAATCGATTTCACCCTGAGGAAGGATAAGCTGAAGGTCAAAGCCTTCGGAAGCGTCACGCGCGGAGAGACTGAGGTGGAAACCTTCAAGGGCAACTCATCACCCAACTATATAAAGCTCTCGGAATATCAGTATATACGCAACACCTATTTTCAGGTGGAGCCCTTCAAGAGATTCGATAACCGGGCCCCGTCCCTGCCAGCCGATTACGCGAACATGATCACCTTCACCTCCGCTCCGGCCAGTGCTGAGAGCTATATCCCCTATGCCGTCAATCTGGATCCCTCATCCTTTGAACTCTACATGGACGACCAGAATCCCTATAACAATTACAGCGCCATACAGATCAGCATCGATGACGGTTATTACACAAGGATGGTGGCGGGATCGGATTATCTGATCAATTACACAACCGGTCTGATCCGGTTTCTGAAACACGTGCCCGCCAATGCCCGGATCTTTGCTGTCTATACCATGAACGGGAGCACGGCCAGTTACGACCCCTCTTCCAGAACGGACGTCTTCCCGGGGAAGATATTTGCGTATCTGAAATACGGCTATTCCATAGATGAGGACCTGGAGAGAAATTATGTCTACACCGCGGCCAAAGACAGGAATAAGGACGGGAAGCTGAACATCGATGTTTATGAGGTGCGATCCTTCTACCGGATAGGGGAAAAACAGATTCTGGAGGACAATTTCAGGGTGGATTTTTATCGGGAAGATACCGTCCTTACAAAGAGTGAGATAACCACATTTGGCAAGTTCTCCATTGATTACAGCAACGGGCTCATACAGTTCAATCTGAGGGAGCCCTTCCGCCAGCAGTTGGGGTCATCTCTCTCAAAACTGATATACAGCGAAAATCAGACCTCCAGCGCCTACCTCAATTCCCTGTTCAGGATGAGGGTCAACTACTTTCGTGAGGCGAGGAGTTTTCAGCTCAAGCACTTCAACATCATCCCTGACAGCGTTCGGGTTAAGGTGAACGGCAGGGTACTCTCCCCTTCACTCTACAGCGTTGATTATACATCAGGATTTCTGCAGTTTCTCAACTCCAATAATCCCGTCATCGGTGCTGAAACGGATATTGAGGTGAAATACGAGTACATGCCCTATGGGAATCAGTCCCAGGCTTTCATCGGGGGGATCAGAACGGATTACCGGGTCAACCGGTATCTGGATGTGGGGGGGACGTTTCTCTTCTCCCGGGAATCCAGCGCCCTGGCCATTCCCAAGGTGGGCAGTGAGCCCGAGCAGATCATGGTTTTCGAAGGGGACGCCAAGGTGCGCCTTAGTCCCTCGAGGCTAAAGAAGATGCTCAACAGCCTGCCCGGGATCAGTGTCCGCTCCGTTCCCTTCGAAGTGAAGGGATACGCGGAATATGCCCGGAGCTACAAAAACATCAATACCTTCGGCAAGGGTCTCATCGATGATATGGAATCGACCGATGAGATCGTCAATATATCCCTGTCGGACAAGGACTGGATACTATCCTCCATGCCTCAGTCCCTGGCACAGAGCGTCCGGGGAAAGCTCTACTACTATTATTACCGTGATCCTTCCAGCGCTGGGAGCCTCAACGGAACAGGTTACGGGGCTTATGCGATTCCCTATTCCACCAAACCGGGTCCGTACAATGTGGCCACAGGTCATATCAGCGAGGGGGTTCAGTCGGCGGATTCCCAGAGGAGCCTGGTTTTGGATTTTGATTTCACCGGCGGCAAAACCTGTGTCACTACCGTTACAAGGAAGCTTTCCAATCAGGCTGTGGATTTTTCCGGACTTCAGTATATGGAAATCTGGTACCGGGGTGAGGGCGGATCCGGAACGGTCAATCTCTATGTGGACATTGGGAAGATCAATGAGGACTCCGACGGTGATGGACTTCTGGACACGGAGGACCAGAACCACAACGGCTTCCTCGACTATGACCCATCGGCGGGAATCTTTGAGGACAAGGGCTATCAGTTCAATCCCTCGGGGGGTGATTTCACCGTAGTGGGAACCGGCCCCAAGCTCAACAGCTATACTGTCGGTGATGGTATACTGAATACCGAAGACCTGAACGGGAACGGATACCTGGATACCACGGAGAGCGTGGTGCAGCTCCCCGGACCCCTGACAAATCCCTCGGCGGCCCTTACCCTGGATGCGGGTGATACGACCTGGAAAATGGCGAGAGTATATTATAACAAAAGCATGACCTCTGATGAGACCCAGGAGATATTAAAGCAGGTGGAAGCGGTCCGTCTCTACCTGACTTACGGGAGCGCTACCAGGGGTAAGATATACATCGACAGCATTAAATTCGTCTCATCCCGCTGGAGGAATGTCAAAATCGGAGGTGTCTCCAAGGAGGACCCGACGGAGATGAAGGTGACGGTGGTGGACACCTACAATGACGAGGAGTATAGGGCGGAATCCTTTCTGCTTCAGCAGAGGGAGCTGTATAAATCCCTGCATGGAACCAGGAATGACGAGGACCTGGCGGTGGAGCGGGAATCGGCCATTCTCCTAGAATACAGCCTCATCAGCGCTTCCAATGTCTCCGTGACGAGGAAGTTCGTCAAGAACATGGATCTCCGTTTTTACAAAACCTTGAATGTCTGGATGAATTACAGACAGTTCAACGCGGGAGATAGCGTTGCCATTCTTGTGGGATCATCGGAGAGCAATTACATCGAATACCGTGTGCCGATGGATTATACCCGTGTATGGCGTGAGGCAACTTTGCGTCTGAAGGACAGCTCGAGCGGTAACATATCCCCTTATGCCGTTGTGGGGAATCCAGACCTGAAGCGTATCAACTACATGGAGATCGTGATACGGGGGACACAGGGGGCCTCGCAGGGCAGAATCTGGGTCAATGATATTTACGTGAGCGAACCGGATACCCTCAAGGACAGCGCCTACTGGTACGAGGGAGAAATCAATTTCAAGCGTGCTCTCTTTTACACACGGTCGGGAGTCCCCATACTGTCGGATATCCGGATCAAGTATATCACGAAGGGTCACGGATCGCAGTTCAGCACGGTGGGGAAGACGGTCAACGATGTGAGTGAAAAGTTCCATCAAATCTTTACCTCCTTCAATATTCTCCCCAACTGGAGCGCTCAGGTGGATTTTATTGCCGAAACTTCCAAGACGGACAGTTTAAACGAGGAGGTGAGCGATTCCCGCCGGGGAGCCGCGAATAAGAAAAGCGTGGTTGTGGAATCAAATTACGTTTCCAACATCTATGCCTTTCCGAGCGTTAAGGTGGTTTATAAACATGATAATTACAATAATGTGAAGGAGGAGTCCATATCCAACTATACCATGCGGAAGAGGACCGACGATACATCCCATGCCCCTGTGATCATCCTGGAGGAGAAGCTGGAAAACGTGCTGGGAGGAAATCTGGTAACGACACTTGTGATGGACTCAATGTTCCGCGAGGAATCCATCAAGCGCACCTCCCTGGCCGGGGGTTACATCAATATATCTCAGTATGCCTCTCCGGAGGAGGAGGAAATGCGTCAAAAGGGCAATGCCAGAGTATCGATGGATTATCAGACTAAAAAGCTCTATCTGCAGCCAAGCCTGGATATCGGTTCTCACGAGATCGTCCGGCTGCAGGGTCGATCAGTGCTTCAGGACACAAAGATCCTTTCCAGTGTGGAGGGAGGATACCACCTGCCCTTCGTTTACAACAAGGATTACAAATTCGTTGAAAGGAACAAGAACACGGGACTGAAGTGCGGTCTCAAGGAGATTGGTATCTTCTCGCCGGGGGTATCCCTTGATATGTATTACATGGAAAACCGCTTCCGGGATTATGAGACTTCGGAGAAGACCGTTGCCGGGGGTTTTACAAGGGCCAAGGATGCCCGCAGTTACATATCCAATAAATTTGAGCTGCCGATTCATCTGGATAAGTACCAGGATCTGAAGTTCATAAGAAGCTTCGTTTTGGGATACGGGCGCTCCCTTCAGATGCAGGAAACGGAGATACCCTACGAGGGTGAGGGTATTTCAGCCTTCAACGAGGAGTACGGGATGGCCCGGGTGTACCGGGGACTTTCTCCCGGGAGTCTCAATATGCTTAGCTATCACCCCCTCTATTTTATACAGGGCCGGGGCAATCACGGTAACGGGCGGGATTATGTGTACGGCACTTTCAATGAAAAGATCGCCTATCATGACGGAACCCCGGTTGCCAATTACTCAAACGCTTTTCGGCTGATCGACAATTATACCCTCAGCACAGTGATGGACTTTCACATATTCAACGTTAATTATAATGCCGGATTGAACCACGTCGCCGAACGTCAGATTGTCAACGGCATCCCTCTGCAGGTTATGACCCTGTCCAGCAATCTGTCTCTGAGCTTCGACCTGATGCAGATCTTTCATTCCGGTTTTTTCCGGCCCAACGCGCTGGGAATCCCGCATCACGGGGCGGTCTTCGGGGTGGGATACAATTTCAGCCGAAACATGCTCATCACCCAGAATATCAAGGAGGATGTGCAGTCACCGGAATGGAGCCTTACCTTTAAGCGTGACAGGGCTAGTCTCGGATTAAAGTTCGGGATCGATTACCGCTACCGCGAGGATGAGGAGTATATATCCCTGGATGACAACAAGCGGGACAGACGGGATGATATTTACATGATCAACCTAGCCAACAGAACCCCCTTCAGCGAAATCGACAAAGGGTACCGGTTTTCCGTGTTTTATGAAACCGATGTTGCCTGGATATACAGGCTCTTTTCGCATATATACAAACTGAAAGCCATGCCCATATACAGCATCGAGTATTCTCTCATGCTTAACAGATATGACTATTCCGTTACGGTTTCACCGGAGCCCTATGATCAGCACCTGATTACGAGCAAGCTGACCCTGGACCTGCATAAGAATGTTCAGGGAGGGATTTCAGGGAGATGGGCCCTGGAAAAATTCCGCAACAGGGAGACCAACGGTGTCTACCGGGAAATCATATCCTACGAGGTGGGATTCAGTTTTACGCTTCTTTTTTAACGTTCTACAGGGCAGCAGCGCTGTCGCTTTCTCCCAGCTTTTTCAGAAGTTCGACGATGTAGGCATCCAGGTTCTCCAGGTTTGGCTTCAGTTCATATTCAAGGATGTCCGAAAGGCTGATGATATCGTTGGCCTCAAGAACGGAGACAATTTCCCCCAGAAGAGCCTGGATGGATCTGTTCTTTTCCGCCATGTCCGTTCCCTCAATGATAATAGCAGAGAGTTCAATGCCAAAGACGGGAACGATCTGATGGCATGTGCGGATGTAGCGGTATATGAAATCGATGAAGTTCTGGATGTTTTCTGAACCCTGCACATCCTTACCGGTCTGATAGGCCACGGCGGTGTTTTCCAGATTGGCCAGCTGTGCCTGAAGGCCCTCTTTCGTATCCTTGAGGGAATGAAGCAGAACGTCGGGGGAGTCAATGCTCCGCACGGTAAGGTCTCTCATGTGATCGCTCATGAGTATGATCTTGAAGATATCCTTTAAATTCTGGAACAGGGGGGTATGGGATTTGAAGAGCCCTGCGTGATCGCTGTTTCCCGCACTGGTTTGTGTGGCAAACTTTCTCAGGGTTACAAGTATCTCCTCGGCGCTATGATCCCTGTGGCGGATGTCCGATGTTTTGATGCCCAGCATGTCCGTGATCTTTCCTGTGATTTCAATGAGCCACTCAACGCCCGGAGCCAGGTGCTCCATTTCCCCAGGGTCCGGGGAATCGCCATCCAGGATCTTATCCATAAAGTTTCTAATCCTGTCGGTATAGGCGATGGCTTCATACAGGGATGAAATGACAATGTCTGATCGGGACTGCACAAAACAGTTGATGAGAGAGACACTGTTCAAGGGAAGGTCAGGAATCTGATCAATAATATAATTCGAATCGTTGATCCTCGCCTCGGTCAGTACGAGGTCCCTTTCCATGGCCCAGCTGTTCAACGAGTTCATCACATCCGATAGGTTTTTCTCTCCCTCGATTTCAAACTGAATGGGATAATTGTTGATCTGGATTTCCATGAATACACTTTCCTCCCGTTTATTTATCGCCCTTTCCTTTGGGGCCTCCGCCCATCTGCTGATTCATCCAGTTCCCCTGGGCCTTAGCCCCGGATACCGCTTTCTCCATGGCGGCGAATTTTGCCCGGAGTTTGTCCTCGTATTTTCTCAGGTGTTCCTGCTGGCGCTCGATTTTCTCATTGGCGATCTGTATGGAGGAGTCCTCCAAGTCAATCTTGGTCTGAATGATGTTTTTACCGGACATGATGAAGGGTTTCAGGATGTTTTCAACCCGGAAGGCCATGCCGTTATCTACCTTGTTGTCCCCGTCGTTGTCGGACCCAAAAAAATCGCTGACCCCCTCGGGATTCTCCGAAAGAACATCGCTCAACTTGGTCTCGTCTATGATGAGCTTCCCGTCTTTGATGGAGCCCCACTCGGCGTTCAGATTCCCCGTGGAAATACCCATCTGGGTGATCAGTTTAATGGGGTTCTCTGCCTTATTGGGATAGGCGTTGCTGACAGAGGTTTTGAGATTGTTTTCCAGCCGCAGGAGCGTCATGTCGCTCATGAATATCCCGTTTTTATAACGGGATTTTCTGTATTCCCCCGGTTTCCCGGTCCGATCCGCCTTGGTGATCTCTTTGTTATATTCGAGATATCTATTATAGGTTTCTACGAACCGTTTGATCTTCTCCAGGGCTTTCTTGGAATCCCCCTCAACGGTAATGGTGACTAAACGGTCAGATTTGCTCTTCAGGTTGACCGTCACTCCCTTTATGACGTCGGTGAGGTTATCGTTCCTGTCCCGGATCAGATCGATACCGTCGAGTTTGAACTTCGCGTCCTCGTTCTTGGAGATTAAATTCTTTGGTTCCAGGAGCCCCAGCCCTTTGGTAGGAGTGAGAAGTCTGGCGTCGGAAAATTTAGCTTCTCCATCGTTGCAATAGAATATTATCTTGGAGATGGTTTTACCCTTGAAATCGCGGCCGATGGGCAGCTCCTGCTTGCCTTTTGCGTTTTTGTCGATCTCGTATATCTTCTCGACACGTTTTTCCTTCTCCATTGAAACGATTCCCACCCCTAGAAGGTCGGAGAGGTCCTTTTTCTTCTTTCTCTCTTCAGGGGGCTTGATTCGGGATATATTATAACCCTTCAGTTCAATACCCTTGATGTTGATTCGGGAATCGGGTCCGATTTCTATGCGGCCCGGAACCACATCCTCTTCCTCCTCCTTTTTGGGGGGATTATACTGTATGTTCACCTCGAGGATGGTATCGTCCTTGACGGCCAGTTGAAGCGGCAGGACGTATTCTCTCCAGAGAGTCCCCTTGATTCGGACGGACTTTCCTGTTTTTTCTACCTGAAGATTTCCGTTCTGGTCCTCGATCTTCTTGCCGCCCATGTAGGACGTGAAGAATTTTTCGTCAAATACAACATCGACTTTTTCCTTACTTTCACCCAGTTCTCCTTTCACAAGGCCTATCTTTTTCAGGAGCTCCTTGTCACCGGTAATCTTGATCTCTCCCTTTTTACCGGGGACCTTGGATTCCAGGGTCATTGTATGGTTTTTTCCTGAGGTGTTGATGTAGAAGGATGTGAGAATATCGGAGGCGGTCTCCTCAATTTTCTCCTGGAGGGATTTCAGGCTCCCGCCCTTGAATTTGATCGAATGGGACTCTCCGTTGACCTCGAGGTTGAATTTCCCTGCAGGCAGCTGTTCTTCGGAAGATACGGGATCGGTGCTTATCTTATGGGTTGAGGCCAGCCGCTGTACCTGTATGCGGTTTGTTCCTTTTTTGGCATACTTGTTTGCGGTGGCTTCCACAATATGCGGATCTGAGGAAAGGGCCTTTTTGTTTTTATAAACGGCCCTGAAGCCATAGAGATCCTTTACTGCGTTATTGAGATCATTTACATGAATACGCAGCTTCCCCAGGGCGTCTTTACGGATGTTGAATCTCTTTTTGTCTTCCTCCCACTGGATTATGGGCCTGGATTCAACCTCCACAAGTTTCTTTATGATACCCTCTGTGTCAACGCCAGAGGCCATACCTCCAAATGTCACTGGCATATAACCCTCCCTTTCCTGATACGAGATTCCCCATCAGGAAATCAACCGGAAGATAATAATACAGAATAATAATACTATCTTCTCGATTAATTATCGACAATAATGACAAATTACATTATATGCCAAATACGCCAGTTTGCAAAAAAAGTCCCCCGGGCTCTTATCGGGATTCATCAACAAACATGCCCAGCATGTCATGAATGTGTTCCAGCAGACGAATCATCTCCCTCGGGGGGATCTCCCTAATGACCTGATCGGTCTGTGTGTCCCGGACCTTCATGATCACTCTGTTCGTCTTCTCGTGATAGGAAAAAGATACCCGCTTGCCGACGGATTTCGCAGCGGCATTGAGCGTATCGACAATATTGTCGATCTTCTCACGGTTTAAATCTTCATCCTGGGCGGATCCCCTGTCCATATTGCCTTTGCCCTCATCCGGATTGATTTGAGGGATGGCTGATTTGAGCTGTGCCCCTTTTACTTTTTCAATGGGGTTGCTGATGACTTTATCGATTAACATAAATACCTCCTTGTTTGTGGCCGGTGGCTATCCTAGTCAGCCGCCGTCACTCTTGTCTTCCTTGACAAGAAAAAGATTTCCCCTCTCCGGCTCCCGACCGGAGAGGGAGTATGCCGCACGCACTGCTATGCGGACTACAGCTTTCCTATCCGAGCAGTTTTAAGACAAGCTGAGGCTTAAAGTTAGCCTGAGCCAGCATCGCAGTACCACTCTGGACAAGAATCTGGTTCTTCGTAAACTCAACCATTTCAGCAGCCATATCCGCATCCCTGATTCGGGAGTCGGCAGCCATCATGTTCTCGTAAGATCTTGAAAGGGATCTAATGGTGTTTTCCATTCTGTTGTAGTAAGCGCCAAGATCTGCCCGTTGACGATTCAGCTTGTCCAAGGCTAAATCGATGTATCCAATCATGGCGTTTGCCTGACCAACAGTGGAAAGCGACCGCTTTTTATCCTTTTCTACCAGGTTAAGAGCCTTGGAACTCATTGTGGCAATATAGGCTCTCATCCTCTGATTCTGATTGGGGCCCACATGAAAATACATCCCCTGGGTCTTCGCGGTTTTCCCAAAAACCCCGGTAAGCATTTTCATCCTGTTGAACTCGGCGGAAGTGGTAATGCGATCCACTTCCTCGATCAACTGGGAAACCTCAACCTGGATCTGAAGCCTATCCTGGTCGGCATAAATGCCGTTTGCAGCCTGTACCGAGAGCATCCTGATTCTCTGAAGAATGTCGTTGATCTGCTGGAGAGACCCTTCCGCGACCTGAATAAAAGAAAGCCCATTTTGGGCGTTCTTTTCAGCCTGGAACAAGCCGTTGGTCTGCGTCCGCATCTTTTCAGATACGGCCAGCCCGGAAGCGTCGTCTCCGGCTCTATTGATCGCTTCGCCAGAGGCGAGTTTCTCAATAGACTTATCAAGCTTCTCAGATACCAGTTTAAGCTGCCTGTTAGCGAATATGGCACTCATGTTATGACTGATTCTCATTGTATACCCCTCCCTTGTGGTATTTCAGAACCGGTATGCCTTGTTTTTTTCCCGGCTCTGGATTTTTCTCCTCCCGCCTCTTGCGGGAAAAGGGCCCTTTCGGACCGAAGGTTGACTCCTTTTATTGCAGCCCGGACTGCCCATCATCCAGACAACAACGGCCGCCAGAAGCGAAGTTCCAACAGCCGGTGATGCCCTCCCTGCATGACCGGCTGTTGGAACAGCCGTGTTGGACAGTCATGGCACAAAAAAAGAGGTAATGAGAATCAGCTAAAGTTTTCAAAGAACCATTTTTATCTTTTTTCATCTAAGATTATTATGTTAATAATCTTAGAATCTGCTGGGGCTTAAGATTAGCCTGTGCGAGCATTGCAGTGCCGCTCTGGGTTAGGACGGTATTCTTCGTAAAGGCTACCATTTCCTCCGCCATGTCAGCATCCCTTATCCGGGATTCAGCCGCCTGGACGTTCTCAAAAGCGGTCATGAGCCCCTTCGCGGTCATTTCAAGCCTATTGTAGTAGGCTCCTAAATCAGAGCGCTGCTTCGAAATCTTCTGCAGAGCAGCATCCAATACTCCAATAGCCTTGTTGGCACCGCCGGGAGTGGATAAACTCATTGTAATTTTACCGCCCTCGCGCATCTTAAAAGACTGCGCAGTCATGGTGCCAATATAGAATCGCTTGCGCTGATCCTTGTTCGGCCCCATGTGAAACCACATGCTAGACTTGGGATTGACCTTGGCAAATTCGCCTGTCAATACCTTAAACCGGTTGAACTCCGCCTGTGATGCGATACGATCGATCTCATCGACAAGCGCGGATACTTCAACCTGAATGAGCTGCCGGTCCTGGGCGGTATAAATACCATTGGCCGCCTGAATCGACAGAACCCGGATCCTCTGGACAATCTCAGTCGTTTGATTGAGATACCCCTCGGCTGTCTGAACGAATGACATTCCGTCTTCGGTATTTCTCTCAGCCTGCCTGAGGCCCATGATCTGTGTCCTCATCTTTTCGGAAACGGCCAGACCGGAAGCATCGTCCCCCGCACGATTGATGCGTTCGCCGGAAGAGAGCTTCTGCATGCTCTTATCCACTTCCCAATGGGTGAACTTGAGCGACCTGTTTGCGTTGATCGCACTCATGTTGTGATTGATAATCATTTTACACTCCTTTGTATCTGTTTTTGTATTGGCTTCCTTGCCAACCGGTTTCCAGGGCAGATGGAAACCGGTCATTTAATGCCATTAAGGGTCAGCTGAGGCATAATGCAACAGCCGGGACACTGGCATTTGTTCCAGGCTTGTATTTGGGCAAATACAAGACCGTAACCGGACAGATACGTAAAAGCTCCGATGATTATCAGGACAACATTACCCCAGTTTTCAAAGAACCAGGGATCAAAACAGACTAATCCCTGCTCGTAAGATCGTCACCTCTGGCTGACAAATTTAATTTGATAAAAATAATATATAGCGGTTTAGAGGCGATTATTCGATATTATGATATGTATATGACCCTATTGATCTATATAAAGCCCTAATCAATGTTTTTTTATATTGTTTCATGGGTGATTAATGTTATACTTGTAT
>CALCJG010000451.1 GCA_937967705.1 uncultured Spirochaetia bacterium | reverse complement strand
GTGATCTGACTGCCCTCCTCCTCGTCGAATCTCTTACCCTTCACTACGGGATAATAGCGCTTCTTGAAGAAGCGGATGAACTCCAGATTGAGCTCCTCCAGCGTTTTCCCGGTATTGATCTTTATGGCCTTCAGGATGTTGTTGTCCCGGGCGTCCCGGAATATCTCCCCTATTTTGTCCCGCCCGTAGACCTTTTCCAGGAAGTAGTAGAAGGCCTGTCCCTCCTTGTAGATGAGATAGCCGCTGCGCACCTGAAGCCGGGTCAGATCCATCAGCGTGGCGTACTGGTCATTGTAGAGGATGTCCCGCATCACCATGTCGGCGGTCTCGTCGAATCCTATGGAGAGGTACTCCGCCATGCCCTCCATCAGCCAGAGGGGAATACCCCGGTAGACGAAACGTGACATCGCCGTGCCGGAGATGTCATCGAACATGATATTGTACTGAAAGGAGTGAACCAGCTCGTGGGTGAGCACATGGCGGAACTCCCTGTAGGAGCCCGTGAAGGGGACCACCACCCGGTTTTTAAGGGATTCTGTAAAGCCCCCCACCCCCTCCCCGATGATCATGGAGATGACGTTGTTTTCCTGAAAATCGATGTGGGAGGGATACACGATGATGGGAACCACCTGCGTCATCTCGTGATTGAGGTAATTGGCTATATGGACATAGGCCTCCTCGGCGATGCGGGCCGTGTTCTTGGCCAGATCCTCCATCCCGTAGGGGTAATAGATGTCGTAATGGATGGTCTTGAGGAGATGCCAGTGGAAGGTCTCGCGGTTAACCTTGTTCTTTCCGAATGCGAAAAGTACCGATTCCGCCGAAATGAGAAACAGGCACGCGAACAGAAGAGAAGCTGACCGGTGCCAAAAGCGCCTCCCCGCACGACCCGACACTGTTCCGGAGATGCCATCGCTCCCTGCCGGCAACCGGGGAAACAGCCGCCCGGGGCGCTTAAATTCTTTTATAAATGAGGGAATCATTCTTTAACTCAGGATATCTCCCAACAACAGTGGAATTACAGGAATTCATTCTATTAATTATCGGCAGCCAGCGGATCAGGAACAGCCCTGGGTACCTGGGGCACGGTTTCCGCAAAACATCATCTTCCCTTCAGACCGGAAGATTTATCAATAAATATTTACGCGGGGCAAAAATATATTTTTTTCTTGACGCTTTTTCCAATAACTCAGTATCTTGTACACGTTGTCGCGGGTGTAATTCAGTGGTAGAATTTCAGCCTTCCAAGCTGATAGCGTGGGTTCGATTCCCATCACCCGCTCATAAAACTTTCAAATCCTTTCGCAATTATTAACATTTAAAACTGGCCCATGGAAAGCCAGTTTTTTTTGCCTGGATTTCAGCAGATCTTTCAGTGGGATAGGGAGATCATCTTCAGGGTACATCATCCCGCAAGATATCACCGGGAGGGATAAAACCCGTCGGAATATACCCCCACCCCCTTTCTTCGAAAGCGATCGATCTGTCCGGCATCGTTGAGGCTGTGCACGTAGACGGCGGCCCCCGCATCTTCCAGCTGTTTCTGGAATGCCGATCTGTAGCGTTTATTCCACCACATCATCACCCCGCGAACGCCGCTGTTCTTTATGAACTCCACCGCCCCTCTGTTGGATAGACGGCTGCGGTACAGAGCCAGCATGTAGTTGGGAAAGGGGAACAATTCCTGCAGGCGAAGATGATCTTCGGGACCCGCGATATGAGGGATGAACCGGTTCAGCACGGTTGAATCCTTCCCCCGGGCCGTCGTAACCAGAGCCTTGACTATTTGAAGGTGACTGTATTTCGTGTCTAAAATGAAGAAGGCATCATCATAATTCCGGGCAAGCTCGACCAGCCCTTCCCCCGACAGGGGAGTATACTTTCCGTAGAGTTTCTTCCGCTCCACCTCCTCCCAGCGGCATCGGCGAAAGGATCTGGGGATTCGGTACCGCCCTTCCATGTCGTTATGGGCGCAATAGACCGTCCCGTCCGCCAGGAGAACCAGATCCACCTCGAAGACCCTGAAGCCCTTTCGGTAGCTCTCCTCAAAGGCCTCCCGGCAATTCGTGTAATACAGTCCGTTCACCGAGCCGAAGGCATGTGCCACCAGTCCGTATGGCCTGTAACGCACCCTCAGATTCTCCCTGGTAAAAATCCTTATAGTCTCGGGCTGCCGGGATTCTTCCGGCGCCCTCACCTGTCTCCCGCTGCCTGCGGAGAGAAACGACAGCCGGTCTCCATAAGGCGTCACCAGCATCAATCGGCTTGCCAGAAAACCTCCCATAAGGGATAGGAACAGAAACGCAATGAACAAACCGACGAATCCATGCCCCTTCTGCGGCTTGTATTTTAATGAAAGCATTCCAAAGATCCGAACGCTCTTCCACAGCCTCTACTTACAAGAAAACAACAGGGAGCGGTGCAATCAAGGGGTAATGACGAAAAATCTTTCACTAAACAATATCCACTTTAAAGGGGGGGGGTGATAAGCATCCAGCCTCAATCATTTCCCCTCAGGGATACCACCAGGTGAAAACGACCTCCAGTTGCGGCTGCAGATGAAAAAGGCCGCCCTATGGGCAGCCTTTTTCGGATTGCGGATCAAAGATGATGTCCCGTTACGGGTATCCTTTAAAGACTCACCTTCGGCAGATCCTTTAGCGCCTGATTGATGAGGTCCTTGGGATAGTCGTAGTCCTCCAGCTTCCGTGCAAGATACAGGTCGTAGGAAGCCAGGTCGAAATGGCCGTGACCGCTGAGGTTGAAGAGAATGGTCTTCTCCTTGCCCTCCTCCTTCGCTTTGAGGGCCTCGTCGATAGCCGCCCGGATGGCGTGGGATGATTCCGGAGCGGGGATAATGCCCTCGGCCCGGGAGAACTGTATGGCCGCCTCGAAGCAGGCATTCTGATGCACCGCCACGGAATCCACGATACCCTCATGATGCAGTAGGCTCACTATGGGGGACATCCCGTGATACCGGAGACCGCCGGCATGGATCTTCGGCGGTATGAAGGAATGGCCCAGGGTATACATCTCCACGATGGGAGCCATCTTCGCCTCGTCGCCGTAGTCGTAAGCAAACTGCCCCTTTGTGAGGCTGGGACAGGCGGCGGGTTCAACAGCCAGAACCTGTACTTTCTTTCCGTTAATCTTGTCCCGGACGAAGGGGAAGGCGATACCGGCAAAGTTGGAACCGCCTCCGGCGCAGCCGATGACCACGTCGGGATAATCGCCCACCATGGCCAACTGTTTCTGACACTCCAGGCCGATGACCGTCTGATGGAGACAGACATGGTTGAGCACGCTTCCCAGGGAATAATTGACGTCTTTATTGGTGGCGGCTTCCTCCACGGCCTCGCTGATGGCGATCCCCAGGCTTCCGGGGCTGTCGGGATCCTTGGCCAGAATCTCGCGGCCCACGTTGGTCAGGTTGCTGGGGCTGGGAGTCACGGAGCCGCCCCAGGTTTCCATCATGAACTTGCGGTAGGGTTTCTGATCGTAGCTCACCCGTACCATGTAGACGTGCACCTGGATGCCGAAGAGGCTGCAGGCAAAGCTCATAGCGCTACCCCACTGCCCCGCCCCGGTTTCTGTGGATATCTTCTTGATCCCCTCTTTCATGTTGTAATAGGCCTGGGGAACCGCCGTATTGGGTTTGTGGCTTCCCGCGGGGGATACCCCCTCATATTTGTAATAGATACGGGCGGGAGTTCCCAAAAGCTGCTCCAGCCGGCGGGCCCGGATGAGGGGCGAAGGCCTCCAGAGCCTGTAGATGTTGAGGATATCCTCCGGAATGTCTATGTAGTTATCGGTACTCACCTCCTGCAGAATCAGCCCCATGGGGAAGATGGCGTTCAGTTCTTCCGGCGTAACCGGTTTGCCGGTAACCGGGCTGAAGGGGGGGTTCAGCGGTTTGGGAAGATCGGGGAGTATATTGTACCATTGTCTGGGCATTTCCTTTTCGGGAAGAAGTATTTTCGTCGATTCCTTGGGCATGGGGGCCTCCTCGTTTAAATGTTAATCGTTGTTGACTTATTTATGACCACTAATTCCATATAAAAAAAGGCTGCGATTACTCTGTATCCGCAGCCTCATTTTTCTGATTACTGTGTGAGGGAAAATATCTAAGAGGCCCCCGGAATCGTATGTACGGGGCGCCACCACCAAAATTTATATGTTCCCATCATCTTCATCATTTATTTATAATCGGTTGTTCTCTTCACTGAGCAGTCAGAATACAGATTTCCCATAATTTGTCAAGTATTTATTGGACCCCTGTCGATTATATTTCATCATCCTCCGGGCCATCGGCTTTTTTCCCCTTGCCGTTTCCCTTCTTTCCCGGGATATCCCGGGATTCCTTTTTGTCAGATTTCCCGGCCTTCTTTTTCAATTCCTCCCTGACGGGCTTTTTGTCACCCTCGGGTTTCTTTGCCCCGTCATCCTTCTTTTCCTCCGCTTTGCCCGTTTTTTCTTTTATCTTATCCTTAATCTTATCCTTCGCCTTGTCGGTCGGCAGTGTTTCCTTCTTCCCGGGAGCCTCTTCCCCGTTCTTCTCCACATACTCTTCCAGATCCAGATCTTCCTTCTTCGTGCCGTCTCCAGGAACCGCCTTTTTCTTATGTATTCTTTTCTTCTTTTTCTTCGGCGGCCTTTCTTTTTTCAGTTCCTTCTTCTCCTCGACGATACGCTCCCGGGTCTTCATGGAATCCTTATCCCCCTCCCGGACATCACCCTTTTTGACCGGCCCCGCCAGCTACCCCGCATCGGTTATGACCATTTCCCATATGCCCCAGTACCCCCCGGTGTTGGGATTCTCCTTCGCGAGGATTTCCAACTTGCCGTCCCCCGTCAGAACGTCGCGCAGCGG
>CALCJG010000450.1 GCA_937967705.1 uncultured Spirochaetia bacterium | reverse complement strand
AAAAACTGACCGGGATCAATACCCAGATCTTTAACGTCACACAGGAAACCAGGGTTCGACACGTTGAAAAAATGATGATGACTCCTGCGAAGGAGATAGCCGCATTTCTTAAAGTCCCCCAAGGTAATCAAACGGTACTTTTTAAGCGTCTTCGATTCATCAAAAACGAACCCATGAGTTATACCGTCAATCACCTTCCGGAAGACATCGGTGGGACAATTGAACCGGAACATCTAAAACGTATGACGATGCTGGAAACCCTTGAGAAAGTCGTGGGCGTGGAACTCGGAAGGATCGAACATGAGGTGGAAATCACCCGAGCGGACAAGGAAATCTCGGAAAAACTGGCGATATCAGTCCTGGACCCGGTCCTTACAATACAGACGTCAGTTTTCGACAAGCACGGGCGTCCCATCGAGATCGTCTGGACTCATTTTGTGGAAAACAGGTATAAATTCCGTGTCGTTTTCGACAAATGATTTTGAGTAAATAAAGGGAAGTACCGTTTAGAATCAAAGACACTATAAAGCCAACCAATCCGCCAGCTGCGGATTCTGTAATAAAAATAAAACATGTTTGAGGAGGCCTAAATGGGCAATTACAAAACGTCCTATGAAGAAGCAATAAATAATCCTTCGAAATTCTGGGGAGATGCCGCCAAGGAGGTGCACTGGAACAAAGCCTTCGACAAGGTGCTGGACGATTCCAGGAAACCCTTCTACCGCTGGTTCCAGGGAGGAACCCTGAACACCTGTTTCAACGCTGTGGACTTCCATGTTGCCAATGGCCGCGCCGATCAGGCAGCCTTCATCTATGACAGTCCCGTGACGGATACCGTTAGGACCATAACGTACCGTGAGCTTCAGGATGAAGTATCCCGGTTTGCCGATGTACTGCTGTCAAACGGCGCTGTGAAGGGTGAAACGGTCATCATCTATATGCCGATGATTCCCGAAGCGGCCGTGGCCATGCTCGCCTGTGCCCGTATAGGGGCCGTGCATTCGGTCGTTTTCGGCGGGTTTGCCCCCAACGAACTGGCCATCCGTATCGATGACGCCAAACCCCGTATCATTGTTTCTGCGTCCTGCGGCGTTGAAGGTAAAAAGGTCATAGAATACAAACCCCTGCTGGACAAGGCCATAGAACTGGCCAAACACAAGGTACCCAAATGCATCCTCTACCAGAGACCGCAGGCCCATTCCAGCCTGATATCCAGCCGTGACGTAGACTGGCAGGAGGCCATGAAATCGGCCAAACCCGTCGATTGCGTCCCCGTGGAGGCCACCGACCCGCTTTACATCCTCTACACATCCGGAACCACCGGAATGCCCAAAGGGGTTGTGCGCGACAACGGCGGTCATGCGGTAGCCCTAAAATGGAGCATGAAACATATTTACGGAATGGAACCCGGTGATGTCTTCTGGGCCGCCTCGGACGTGGGTTGGGTTGTCGGACACTCCTACATCGTCTATGCTCCCCTACTTTACGGATGTACATCCGTCTTTTATGAAGGGAAGCCAGTAGGAACCCCGGACCCCGGAGCCTTCTGGCGAATCATATCCCAGCACAAGGTGAAGGCCCTCTTCACGGCCCCCACCGCTTTCAGGGCCATCAAGAAAGAAGACCCCGAAGGAACCTATCTCAAAAAGTACGACCTGAGCAGTTTCAAGTATCTTTTCCTTGCCGGTGAGCGCCTCGATCCCGACACCTACCACTGGGCCAGCGATCTGTTAAAGAAACCGGTAATCGACCACTGGTGGCAGACAGAAACAGGCTGGGCCATTGCCGCCAACTGCATGGGGCTCGAGCAGTTCCCTGTCAAAGCGGGATCCCCCACAAAGCCGGTACCCGGTTATCAGGTGGTCATCCTGGACGGAGACGGCAAGATCCAACCCCAGGAAACGGAAGGGATCGTGGCCATCAAGCTACCACTGCCTCCCGGGACCCTCCCCACACTCTGGAAAAACGACGACAAATACAGGGAATCCTATCTCGATGTTTACCCGGAATACTACTTCACCGGTGACGGGGGATACTACGATAAAGACGGTTACATCTATATCATGGGACGCGTGGATGATGTTATCAACGTGGCCGGCCACCGCCTCTCTACCGGAGCTATGGAGGAGGTCATCTCGACCCATCCGGATGTCGCGGAATGCGCTGTCATCGGTGCAGCAGACAATTTCAAGGGCCAGCTCCCGCTGGGTTTCGTTGTACTGAAAGCCGGTGTCTCCAAGGCCCCTAATGCCATCGTCGAGGATCTCGTCAAGATGGTCCGCGACCAGATCGGCGCTGTGGCCTGCTTCAAACAGGCGTCCATCGTCAAAAGGCTCCCGAAAACAAGGTCCGGAAAAATTCTCCGCGGAACCATGCGGAAGATAGCCGACGGAGAGAGCTACACCGTTCCCTCCACCATCGACGATCCTGTGATTCTTGATGAGATCGCGGAAAGCATTAAAACCCTCGGCTACGGGAAAAAATAGCACACTCTGTAACAGCCTGCATCCAAAGGGATCCCACGTCAAGGGGTCCCTTTTTTTTAGGGCAGCTCGGACGGATATATCCTCTCCAAATAAAAAGGAGAGGATGCCTAGGCATCCTCTCCTGATGTTCTTTAATGCAGGTAAAAAGCTTAGCCGAGTTCTTCCATCATAGCGGGGATCACTTCGAAGAGATCACCCACGATGCCATAGGTGGCGAAGTTGAAGATAGGAGCCTCGGGGTCCTTGTTGATGGCAACGATGCACTGAGATCCCTTCATGCCGGCCACATGCTGAATAGCACCGGAGATGCCGGCGGCGATATAGAGAGCGGGAGTAACAACCTTACCCGACTGCCCTACCTGGCGGGCTGCATCCGTCCAGCCGGAGTCAACAACGGGACGGGAAGCGGCATACTCACCGCCCAGCTTCTTGGCGAGGTTGACAATGACATCATTGTATTTGTCTTTTTCCTTGGTGCCCCGTCCGCCGGCCACGATAATCTTGGCCTGGGAGATGTCCACGGAACCGGCCATCAGGGAAACGAATTCCTTCGGTTTGGTTCTTACATCGCCGATGGAAGCGGATACAGCAGTAACGGAACCTGCTCCGCCGGCTGCTTCTTTGTCGAAAGCGCCTTTTTCGATGGTGGCAACGAACTTGTCGCCCTTTACGCTTCTCTCTTCCTGGATCTTACCGTTATAGGTATTTCTCGTAAAAACCAGATTCCCTGCAGAACCTTCCACCTTGTTACAGTTGGAGACGATACCACAGCCGAGGGCCATCGCCACTTTCGCTGCGTAGTCAACACCGTCATAGGTGTGAGGAACAAGAACGCCTTTAACATCCTGAGCGTCTACAACGGCTTTGGCTGCCTGTACATAACCGTCAGCGGTATATTTTTCCAGCTTGGCATCTGTTACCGAGAAAACCTCGGGGATATATTTTGCCACTTCTTTGGCAATGCTATCGTCTTTCGCAAATACGGCAGCGGCAGGTGAAGCACCCATGGTGGCTGCAATCGCCTTGGCGGCCTTGCAGAGTTCCAAAGTAGCCTCAGTTACTTTTCCGTCTCTATGTTCAGCAATCAATAATAATCTAGCCATTGTCGTCCCCCTTATATTACCTTAGCTTCATTTTTCAATTTATCAACCAGCTTTTTGGCGGCTGTCTTTGCGTCACCTTCGATGATTTCGGCCTTGTGGTCGGAAACAGGAAAGAACATCTTAACAAAACTGGTCTTGGAACCCGCTTCGCCGACTTCGGCAAGTCCGATTTCAGCGGCTTTCTTGGTGTCGAGTCTTTTCTTCTTGGCTTTCATGATGCCGGGAAGGGTAGGATATCTGGGCTGATTGATACCGGACTGAATGGAAAGGACACAGGGGGAACTGATTTCAAGAACTTCATTCAAACCACCTTCAAGCTCCCTGTTAATGGTAAGGGTCTTCTGGTCGCCGCCCACTTCCAGTTTAACGATGTTGGTGCAGTGGGGTACGCCCATCAGGTCGGCAATCATTACACCCGTAACAGCGGCCTGATCGTCTTCTGCCTGAACGCCGGTAAGTACCAGATCAACTCCGCCGAGGCTGTCAATCGCCTTCTTCAGAGCGGAAGCAACAACAAAACTGTCTCCCTTGTCCACTTCGGGATCATTTACATGAATTCCCCAGTCAGCACCCATAGCAAAAGCCTGTCTGACTTCCTTCGTCACCCGCTCGGGTCCGGAAGAAACGATAATCACTTCACCGCCGAATTTCTCCTTGAGCTGTAATGCGGCTTCCACTGCGTACTCGTCAAAGTCGTTCATCTTGAAAGCAATCTGAGATTCGTCTACTTTATTGTCAACAATCTTGAATTTGGATTCCATATCTGGAACCTCTTTTACGCATACAACTATCTTCATAATTCGACTCCTCTTTTAAAATTTTAACATATGGCAGAAATCCTATAAAAACCCATTGTATACATCGTTGCCATGTTATTAATCGCTGTTTTTATGTCAAGAGTAATTAGATTGACCACCTGTGAGTTTTTTCAAAATCTTTACAGGATAAAGAGCAAGCCATGTTTTATTCATATTTACCATTGTGTACATTTTTTCTCCCGGACGAGCTGAGAGCAGAGGTCGGGCAATCCGTGTTTACCGTCAACAGAACGGTTGCCCCGGGAACGCTGTAAAAAATCTTGACAGAAAGCCGCTTATCAGGGAGGATGCTTTGGCAACAAGCCAACGTAGCTCAGTCGGTAGAGCAGCTCACTCGTAATGAGCAGGTCGCCTGTTCGATTCAGGTCGTTGGCTCAAACACTAAAGACCGTCCATCAAGGGCGGTCTTTAGCATTATACGGCAGTAGCCCCGCCGTCCACCATGACAGTCTGACCCGTGATGAAAGAGGCCCCCTCGGAGAGCAGAAAAAGGACGGGATGAACCACATCTATCGGCTCTGCTATCCTTCCCATGGGGATCCCTCTCACGATCTGATCATGAATCTCGTTATTGGACCAGAAGGGTTTGCTGAAATCGGTCTTTACCATGGAGGGTGCCACGGCGTTAACCCTTATATGGTAATGTGCGAGCTCCATGGCCATCACCCGCGTCATCATCTCAATCCCGGCCTTGGCAATGCCGTATATGCCCATGGCCGGTGCAGCCCGATGTCCGGCTATGGAAGAGATGCTGACGATGCTGCCCTTTTTCCTCTCTTTCATGATGCGTCCCGCCTTGCGGGAACAGAGATAGGTACCGTTGAGATTGGATTCTATGATTTTCTGCCAGGTGGCATAATCCGCGTCGGTCAAAGAGGGGGTGATCAGATTCATCCCCACGTTATTCACTAGGGCGTCAACCCGCCCGAATTTGGCGACCGCACCGTCAAAGATCCGGTCAGCATCCTCCTCCCTGGCGATATGCGCTGCTACGGCCAGAAGATCGTCGCCACCCTTCAACTCCGCCACGGCTTTGTCCAGACCTTCCTGCTTCCTTCCGCATATCACCACCTTGGCCTTCTGAGCCAGCAATTCCCGAGCGATCTCCAGGCCGATCCCCCGGCTCGCACCGGTAACGACCACCACCTGATCCTGCAATCCATATGATAATGCGCTCATAGCTCCTCCCGGTTTAGATATCGTATTAACGGAAGAGTATCCTCTCACAGCGAAGCAGTGTCAAGCGCAAAAACACCCCTTCCGAAAGAGAGAAGACCGTCTTACAGCCGGTCCACATATCGTTTCGTCAGCAGATCCGTGATGGAGAGAAAAAGCGCACAGAGGAGGGAATAGACTATCCACTTCATGAGCGCACCGGCTGTCCCTGCCTATTTCAATTCGACGGGATTGTCCCGGCTGCCTCGGAACTGTCTCAGCTTGACTATTCTCAACAAATGGAGGCGCTCAGGATTGATTTCCGCCAGATCCATCATCATCTGATCGATGCGATAGGAGTTCTCCGTTCCCATGGGGAGAAGTATGCTTATGGACTCCTCATCCCGGTATCCCCAGACTGCTTCATGGAAGGGTATGTCTCGCACCCCTTTTTTACCGCTCTTTCGGAAAGGCATCTCCGATTTAAGATTTTGGAGACAGCGGACCTTCAGTTCTTCCTCTCCAAAGAAAATCCGGTATTCCTGAGCGATGGTGACACTCATCAGGGATTCTTCTCCAGGGAGCTGACGCCACTGCGCCAGGCGTATTCCCGGAGGCAGGCATTCGTTGATTCGTGCGGCAAGGTTCTCCTGGAAGGGACTCCAGAGGTCCAGGTCACAGAGCTCCGCAAGGCTCTCAATACCCAGCGGCGACGGATACCCCATGGAGATTCTCTCCCGTTTATTGAATCCCTGGGTGAAGGAGACCGGAACCCGGGCCATCCGCAGGGCCCTTTTTATGATCTCAAGAAGGTCCAGATGCGGCACATAACGGGCCATCCCCCCCTTGGAGAACCGCAGCCGGGCCCGGGAGGAAACCTCATACCTTCCCGTAAAACTGATAAAGGCCTTCTTGAGGGCATCGACATCCAAAGACTCCCCCCCTGCCCTCGCTGCCGGGGATCTGTCGCTGTTGATGATTCTTTTCCGCTGCATCTCCAGGAGTCGTTTGTAACCCGTCTCGACAAAACTCCACGGGAGTTGATCCTCCGGCCTCCTCGCAGAGAGATAATTCTTATATTCGGGAAGACATTCCTTAAGGTTTTTTTCCCAGAGGCTGTACCGTAAATGTTCCTTCCATGAATCCAGCCGGGCGCCATCCCTGTAAACTCCCCAAATAACCTCTCCAAGCCGCTCATCACCCCGGGCGAGCAGGCCCTCGATCAGGGAGGAATGAACATCGTGGTTCTTGATTTTGACCGCATGGGGCAATCCCCTCTTGATTCTTCCTATCACATCGAGGAGATAATCAACATCCATCTGCCTTTCCCTCTCAAAGGGCGTATGGGGTTTGGGAATGAAGGGAGATATGGTCACATTGATGTCCAGCCTCTTGCGCCCCAGGTTGTATATTTGCTTCAGTAAATCGACGATTTCCCCTGCTTCGTCGTGAGCATCGCATCCGGGCAAACCGATCATGAAATAAAACTTGATCAGACGCCACCCCCTAGCCAGAACATATTCCACGATCTCCGTGAGATCCTCCACCCTGAGTCGCTTATGGGATATATCCCGCAGTTCGCGACAGGCCGATTCCACCGCGAAGGTGAGCGAACTGCGGCGCACATCCGAGAGGTTTTCCAGATAAACCAGCGTGTTCCGGTCAACGCGTAGTGACGGCAGTGAGATGGAAACGCCCCGATCGACCAGCTCCGGATAGACGGCGTTGAGCAGTTCCGGAAGACGACGGTAATCGCTGATGGAAAGGGAAGAGAGGGTCAGCTCGCTGTATCCCGTCCCGTCCAGAACCCGCCGGACGTCTCCGGCCAAGGTGTCCGCATCATAGG
>CALCJG010000449.1 GCA_937967705.1 uncultured Spirochaetia bacterium | reverse complement strand
CGAAGGTTGGCCCTTTCAGCGGATAGTCCCGCCAGGTAGATGAGGTCCTTCACCAGGGTCAGGGACGAGATGGGCAGGTAATCGTTCTGCACCTCCAGGGCCCGGTTGAAGAGGGCCACCACCTTACGGTACTCGCTGCGTCGGTAAAACATGAGGCTCAGATGATTGCAGGCCTCCAGGATGCACCGGGCGTTGGTGGTCTCGGATTCGTTGCTGTCTCCGGCAGGGTCCAGCTTCACGAGCCGGATGTAGCAGCGCATGGCCTCCCGCTCGTCCTGCTTGTTGAACTGGTAGACGTACGCCAGGCGGAAAAGCGCCAGGATGTAGTTGGGGTCCATCTCCACGGCGCTGCGGTAGGCGTTGATGACGAAATCGACGTCCTTGCGTATGTTGAAGTTGGAGCCCAGCAGGACCCAGGCCTTGGGGGTGCGCACGGTGCGCTCCTTCATCTCGCTGGCCTTGTGCACGGCCCGGTACTCCGTTTCCGTAAACTCCTGTATCCGGTTCAGGAGACGGCGGTAGGCTTTCTCCACCCTCCGCTTCTGGAAGAAGCCCAGCCGGCTGCGGAGCAGTTTCTCGTAAAGCTGCTTGGCCGTCTCCTCGTGCTCCAGATCGTTCATAAGGAAGGCCATCCGGTCATGATTGAGCGCCAGGAGATAGCTCACCTCCGGGGAAGCGGCTCCCTTCTTCTGCAGGGCCGTGAGGAGACCCAGGGCCTCATGGAGCTTGTTCTTCTTATAGAGCTTGCGGGCCCGTTTCATCATCTGGCGGTCCGAAAGTTCGTAATAGCGGGATATGTTGATTCTGTCAAAGGTGTTCATGGCATCCGAGCCATCACCCCTTCGATAGAGGGTCCGGCTTCCCATAGACATGGTGTTATACAAAACATTACTTTCCCCCTTCAATGACCCCGGGGGATTCCTCCTGTATGTAAGATGGTATCGGGACTAATATACTATACTATTCGGAATATAGCCCCTTCCCTTTCAGGAAAAAATATTGTCCTGTCCCCCGGCTGAAGGTATCCTTTTTCTGTCTGGCCGTGGGGAAACGCCAAACAACCCGCGTTGTTTCTTACCGGCTGCTGGCGGTACCGGCATGGGAACGCATCGTAATCAGACCAGAAATCTCTTCAAGGAGGCATTATGAGCGGCAAGGATACGGCCCCCCGGGGCCCCGAGGACATCCGGGAAATGGTCATCGCCTTTCAAAGGGCCCGGGTCATACTGACGGCTTACGACTTGGGAATCTTCTCGGCACTGGGAAGCCGGGGCGGAGATGCGGCCGACGTGGCCCGGCAATGCGGCACCGATCAGCGCGCCACCGACCGCCTGATGAACGCCCTCTGCGCCGCGGGACTGCTGACAAAGGACGGCAGAACTTTTCACAACACGGATCTCGCTCGCACCTTCCTGGACCGGGAGAGTCCCGAGTATCTCCAGGGCCTGGGGCACCTCTCACATCTGTGGGACCGGTGGAGCACCCTCACGGAGGCCGTGCGCCGGGGAAGCTCCGTAACGGGCGAGCACGTACAGAAATGGACCGGGGAGCAGGTGCGCTCCTTCATCGGCGCCATGAACGACCGGGCTGCCAAACAGGCGCCGGCTCTGGCAACGATCATCGATCTTACGGGGGTGAGGCGCCTCCTGGACGTGGGCGGGGGTTCCGCGGCCTTCAGCATCGCCCTGGCGCGGGTAAAGGAGGATCTGGAGGCGGTCATCTTCGACCTGCCGGAGGTGGTGCCCCTGACAAGGGAATACATCGCCCGGGCGGGGATGGAAAACCGCATCAGCGCCGTGGAGGGTGATTACGACATAGACGAGCTGGGCGCGGGTTTCGACATGGCGTTCCTATCCGCCGTGATCCACAGCAATTCCCCGGAACAGAACCGGGCGCTCATAGCCCGCTGCGCCCGCGCCCTCAACCCCGGCGGACGAATCGTTCTGCAGGATTTCATCATGGATGAATCGCGCACCCGGCCTCCCCACGGCGCCTTCTTCGCCCTCAACATGCTGGTGGGAACGCGTTATGGCGACACCTTTACGGAATCGGAAGTCCGCGGATGGTTCACGGAGGCGGGGTTTCAGAACATCACCCTGCGGGAAACGCCTTTCGGCACGGGTCTTCTCACAGGCATCAAGGGGGGGTGATGCCCCGGATCACCGGGACTCGGCGCGGCGGCGGGCAAACTCGGCGGCTCCCAGGGCTCCTACGATCTGAGGATCCACCGGCAGCGGCGCTATCTCCGCCCCCAGCACCTTCTTCAGCTCGCTGATGAGGCCCCGGTTCTTGGCACAGCCCCCGGTTACCGTTACGGAGGGACGGATGCCCACCCTTTTAAGAAGTGTGAAACAGCGCTTGCCCACCGCCAGGTGAATCCCCGCGGCGATATCCGCCGGGTTGGATTTTTTGGCCAGCAGGCTGATCACCTCCGTTTCCGCGAAGACGCTGCACTGGGCGCTGATGGCGGCGGGACGGCGGGCGCCGAGGGGCAGCTCGGCGAACTCTTCCAGCTCCATGCGGAAGATCCGG
>CALCJG010000448.1 GCA_937967705.1 uncultured Spirochaetia bacterium | reverse complement strand
AGGCGTGAATCCCGATGAGGTGGTGGCGGTGGGCGCCGCCATTCAGGGGGGCGTGCTCTCCGGGGATGTGCATGATGTTCTGCTTCTTGACGTAACCCCGCTTTCCCTGGGTATAGAGACTCTGGGCGGCGTCATGACCAAGCTCATCCCGAGAAACACCACCATCCCGACCCGCAAGAGCCAGGTCTTTTCCACGGCTACGGATAATCAGCCCGCGGTGTCCATTCATGTACTGCAGGGAGAGCGGGAGATGGCCCCGCAGAACAGGACCCTGGGACGTTTTGATCTGGTGGGGATCCCCCCGGCGCCCCGCGGCGTACCGCAGATTGAGGTAACCTTCGATATCGACGCCAATGGTATCGTTCATGTTTCAGCCAAGGATCTGGGGACCGGGAAGGAGCAGAAGATCCGGATCGAATCCTCCAGCGGATTGTCGGAAGATGAAATCAACAAGATGGTGCGGGAAGCCGAATCCCATGCCGAGGAAGACAAACAGGCGAGGGCGTTGATAGAAGCGCGTAACGAGGCGGACACCCTGATCTACTCCATCGAGAAGATGATCAAGGAAAACGAAACCAAGATCGAGCCCGCCGAGAGGCAGAATATTGAGAAAGAGGTGGAGAGCCTGAGAAAGGCGATGGAAGGCAGCGATGTCAATGCCATAAAGGAGGCGAAGACCAAGCTGGAACAGGCCTCTCATCAATTTGCCGAGAGGATTTACAAGGAATCCGCATCCCAGTACGCCGGTCAGCAGGAGCAGCAGGGCGGGCCCCAGAAGGACAATCCTTCCGGTAATGCCTCGGCTTCCGGGGGAGAGAAGGTATATGATGCCGATTACGAAGTTGTGGATGACGACAAGAAGTGATGTCGGTTTTTCACTGATTTATAAAAGAGCTCCGTCCGAAAAGTAGGGAAAGGACGGAGCGGTTTCAGGGATATTGAGGCAATGCGCTGGTTTAGCAGAGAGAGGAACCGAATTGGCTGATAAAAAAGATTACTACGAAGTGCTGGGTGTCCAGAAGAATGCCACGGATGAGGAGATCAAGCAGGCTTACAGGAAGCTGGCGCTCAAGTATCACCCCGACAGGAACCGGGGGAACCCCGAGGCCGAGAACAAGTTCAAGGAGGCTACGGAGGCCTATGAGATTCTGAGGGATCCCAAGAAGAGGGCTTCCTACGATAAGTTCGGTCACGAAGGAGTAGCGGGCTTCGACGGTTTTGGCCGGGGGGCCTATTCGGACTTTTCGGACATCTTCGGGGATTTCGATCTGGGGGATATCTTCGAGGGGTTTTTCGGATCGGGATTCGGCGGAGGGTCGAGATCCAAACGGCCGCGGAGAGGTTCTGATATTCAGTACGACATGACCGTGGATCTCGAGGATGCGGCCACGGGGAAAGAGGTTCAGATCGATATTCCCCGTAATGAGACCTGCGCCTCCTGCAGCGGCAGCGGTTCGGCCGCGGGTACCAAGCCCGTAGTATGTCCCGTCTGCAACGGTACAGGGCAGATACGGCAGACTCAGGGGTTCTTCTCAATCACCCAGGCCTGCTACAAGTGCCGTGGTGCCGGGAAGGTCATCACGTCACCCTGTAAAACCTGCGGCGGATCGGGACTGACCGTTAAGAAGAGGAAGATCACCGTTAAGATACCCGCAGGAGTGGAATCCGGTTCAAGGCTCAAGATCTCCGGTGAGGGCGAGCAGGGGCCTAACAACGGCCCGAGAGGGGATCTCTATGTGGTCATTCACATCCTGAAGCATCAGGTCTTCGAAAGACACGGTAACGATATTCTGAACATCGTCAGTATATCCTTCCCCATGGCGTGCCTGGGAGGGGAGATAGAGGTTCCTACCATTTCCGGCAAAAAGGCCAAGATGAAGATCCCTCCGGGAACCGAAAATGGCCATATCTTCAGGCTGAAGGGGAACGGGATACCCTACCTGGGCTCCTACGGCAGGGGTGATCAGCTGGTGAAGGTGAACATCGTAGTTCCCAAAAAGCTCTCCTCCCGCCAGAAGGAGTTGCTGCAGGAATTTGCCCGGCTGGACAGCGAAGAGGTGGGTTCCGCTTCCCGGCAGTTCTATTAAACCGGTCTATCGTAATGCCATAAACTGATGCGATTCCCCTCACACCGTTGGGAATCGCTTTTTGGTTTCAGAGCGGGCATCCGCTGATGTCCCTGTTCGGGTGAACCGCTGCCGGGGTCTCTTTTTCGAGAGGACAGAGCTTTGCGAGACAGCAGGAGATACAGAGCGGTTTTTTCCTGCAGACGTCCTTGCCGTGCCGCACGATGAGGGCGTGGTACTCATTGTAATCCTGCACATCCCCCCGGAATTTTATGTGGAAGACTTCCTGGACGGATTCATAGGTTTCTCCGCCCTTGAGGATTCCCAGTCGCTCAAAGATTCTTCTCGTATAGGCGTCCACGACAAATATCCGTCTCTCAAGAGCGTAGAGTAAAATCGAGTCGACGGTTTCAGGGCCTATCCCCTTGACAGACAGGAGCTGTTTCCGGAGCGGGGCGGTTTCGATCGCGGCCACCCTGCGGAAATCGCTGGCATAATCCCGGAACCATTCCAGGAAATGCCTCAATTTTTTAACCTTCTGATTGTAGTAGCCGGTGGATCGGATCAGGACGGCGATTTCCTGATCCGTCCGTTGCGCAAGGCTGCCTGGTGAGAGAAGTTCGTGTTCCTTCAATTGTTTTATCGCTTTTTCCACGTTGATCCATGCAACATTCTGAGTGAGTATCGCCCCGAGGGATATCTCGAAAGGAGTATCGCCGGGCCACCAGCCCTGGGGACCGTATCTGTTCAGCAGGATTTTGAAAACCCTGTTCAGAGAGGGGCGTTTTTTGGGATTCACGACCCTTCCGGGATAAGAGCCGCAAAGGCTTTCTTTAAAAACGAGGAGTGAGGGGATCGATGGGGTATAATCATAAACCAATAATCCCTGTAACCGTCATGAATATAAGCAGGAGAAGGATGGAAGCCAGGAATATCAGGTTCAAAATTTTACCCCGTAAAACCGTTGCCAGAGACCCCCCCGAGTTCCATGCGATAAGGATAATCAGAGAATATATGCCCACAACGGTAAAGAATAATCCGCTTGAAAGCAGGACCATCGAAGATTCCAGATAAATATAGATGTAATCCAGAAAAAAACCAAGGAGCAGGGCGGCAATGCTCATGCCTAAATTACTGGGGGTGATCCGTGTTTCTTCTGCTGAAGGGGGAGCGGTCCAGATTTTTTTTACAATCTGTCCAAGCTTTCGGATATCCCTGTATCTCGCATGATGCATATTGGCTCATTTTACCTTGATGATGGAACAGAGGGCGCCGGTGCTGTCCGATGCGGATTCGCTGTTATAATAGTCCGGATGCCAGTCGCCGTCTATGATGTACTTGTAACGGTATGTCCCCCTGGGGAGCCGTTTTTGTAATCGCCATACGCCGTCATCCCCCCTCCTCAGCAGATCATTTTCCGGGTTCCAGTTGTTGAAATCCCCTACGAGAGAGACAAAGCGGGCTTCGGGTTTGTAGAGTCGGAATTCCACTCTGTTTTTTTTCAGAATCCGGTATGTGAGATGTCTGCCTTCCGTGTGGCGGAAGGGATTGATCAGGGAAACATAAGATCCGGCCCGGTCGTCTTCCCGGTCAAAGTTTTTCGGATCGCTGGTCCAGCTGCCGTCCACCAGAAATTTGTAGCGAAGCCTTTTGTTTTCCGGGAGGTCCGTGAGGAAATAGTACCAGACTCCGTGTTTGCCCCGGTTCATTGCCAGATGTCTCCAGTGGGAAAAATCCCCGGCCACAAAAACTTTTTTGGCTTCCCGGTTCTTATAGGTCAGCAGGACGCCTTCCTCGAGTATAGGGCGGTTGTGCTTCATGTTTTGTATCCTGATGACCTTCATCTCGCGGGGAGGGGAGGCTTCCTTGAGAAAGCGCAGCTGATAATAGTATTCAGCGGATGAGGGGCGGTCCTCCATCGGAGAAAAGGCCATCAGTAGCAGGGGCAAAAGGGCTACGACCCTTCGCGATTTTTTAAGCATAGACATACTCCGGGTGCACAATTGAATTCAGGGATACATTTATTATGTCGATAACAATATCGAAAGAGTTTAAGAAAAAGTAATTGATTTTTTCTGAGAAAAGAATGACGCTGATTATGTCGCTTTGTAAAGCCGGTGGACGCGGGCTTTTTTACCTGTTTCCGTCACCGGTAAAGAGGGTTTTTAATATATTGATACCAGGTCATCATCTTAGCATCAGGACGATCCGAAATGGGTGACAGCGAAGGCAGAACGGAGTATACGCCGGATCAGAAGCAGGAGATTGACAGAATACTGGATGTTCTGTCGACGGCCTCCATAAAGACCGACCGGGGTTCCATACCGGTCATGCTGGATTCCTCTGCGGAAGGGATTACGCCGTTCCGTGAGGAACCGACCGCGCCCGTGGAAGAGGAGTATGCCTCTGAGGAGTTCGAGGAGGAGGCTGTTGGTGATGTAGATGAGATAACGGACGTTACCGATTTTATCCAGGTCATAGAAGAGCCTGAAGAGAGGAAAACCGCCAGAGAGGCACCTGTGGAAGAGCTTCCGGATATAACGATGGAAGCCGAGGCGCCCGCCCTCCCGGAAATAGACGAAATCACCGAAATCCCCGACGAATTTGAAGAAGTCCCCGGCCCGAAAGGAGAAGAGGGGATGGAGGAACCTCAGTTCCCGGAGTTGGAGGAGGTGGAACCGGTTCCGGCGAAGAAACCCAGGGCCAAGGGAGCCATGTCCACCGAGGACGCCCTGGATGAACTGCTCTCCAATGAACCCAGCAGCGTCGATCAGCAGGATATACTGGACAACCGCTTCATAGGAGAGGAGGGAGAAGAACCCTCTGCCGGGGAGGAGGAATCCCTGGAGGAACTTCCGGAGGACCTGCTTCAGGATATTGAGACGGCTGACAAGGGTAAATCCGAGATGAGCCTCGGTGCGGGGGATGCGGAGGATGTCCCGGATTTGTCCGACATGTCTCTGGACAGCGGCGGGGAGATTGCCGAAGCGGATGTAGAGGATATCCCGGAAATAGACATCATGGATCTTACCGCTCAGGAGAAGGAGCCGGCGACCCGTTCAGATAAGAAAAAAGGCCCGTCCGAGAGTCTCGATATGGAGATGGAAGAGGCTGGAATTACCGCTTCCCTGGATGATCTCGGTGATCTGGGAGAAATCGAGGATATCTCGGGAATCACCGAGAAAAAAGCTCCGAAGAAGGCTGAGGCTGAGTTTGGAGGGTTTGAGGAAGCGGATCTGGCGGATATCAAGGGAATCGACGAGATCGATGATGTCGTGGCCAGCGAGCCCATTCCGGATCTGGGCGAGATCGATATGCCCGAGGAAGAGCCGGTTGCGGTGAAAAAGCCTTCCGCCCCCAGGGAAGAGGAGGGAGTGGAGTTGAGCGATGCGGAGCTTCGAAAGCTCAAAACGGCGCTTATGCTCTTCCATCCGGCCCTGCGCAGCGCCATCAAAGACACCATTCTGAATGATCTGCTTCCGCCTAACGATACGCGCAACCTTATCGATCTCGTGCTTAAGGGCAAGCCAGAGGATAATGTTCACAGATTTCTCGAAAAGAAACTGAACAGGACCATCGACATATCGGGGGAGGAGGAAAGACCCGGGCGGCGCGTCATTGCCTCCAGGCCGGAGTATACCAAAGAGGGGGCCGAGCGGCAGAAACAGCTCCTCAAACTGACCAAGATATTCGGAGCGGCTGCTGTGGCGGCTTTTCTCGTCACGATCATGTCTTACCAGTTCATCTATAAACCGGTAATGGCGAAACGAAAGATCCGCGAAGGAGTGGCGCTCATCCGTAAACCGGGAGTCCCCGTTGATCAGAAGGTAAGGGATTATCTCGAGGCGGAGAAGCTGTTCCAGACCGTTGATGAGGATTATGTTAAAAACTATATGCCGGGTTACAATCAGTATGCCCGGGCGTATTTCGATGTGAAGGAGTATGAATACGCCTATACCAAGCTAAACAAGGCCTTTCAGCTGGAAAAGGGCAACATCGAGACGCTGAACAATATCGGATATTTCTATGCACGGTTGCCGGAGCCCTATTACCGGCGCAACTACGGCCGGCTGAAGGCGCCGGATGCCCCGGAAAAGGCGGAGGCGAAAATCGATATAGCCCTCAGATTTTACAAATACGCCCTCAACCGGGATCCCAAGAACATCACGGCGCTCTATGGAATTGGGAACGCCTATATGTATCAGGGACGCTACTTTGAGGCTCGTCAATATTATGAGAATATCCTGCGGGTGGACAAAAATTCCGTCGTAGGCTATTCAGGCCTCCTCAATCTATTCATCGAGCGGGACAACTTTCCCGAGGTGCTTTCCATCCATTCCTCTCTGCAGGACGAGGAGCTTATGGAGAAAGTGGATTCGGCGCTCCTGGCCAAGCTGGCATGGTACTATCTCTCCAAAAAAAGAACCGATAAGATGAACGTCCGTATCGATTATGGCGTACAGTCTCCGAGACTCAAAGACCTGGAGGATAATCCCTATCCAGTGGTCCGTACTGTCCTGGGTGTGCTGAATCAGAAAGATCCGGACTATCCCCCGCTCTATTTCCATTTTGCCCGTCTGGCAAGGGAGCAGGGTAATCTCAAGCTCATGAGGGAATACCTCAAGACGGCCATCAAGAAGGAGCCTAATTATTTTGCCGCCCACTATATGATGGGTGAGTATTATTATCTGGTCAAGGAGCCCATTGAGGCCTACCGTTCCTTCAAAGAGGCCATGAATGTCTATAATTCGCCGCCTGGGTTCACGGATAATGACTTTTACAAGGAGACGGAATCTCTCGGTAAATGCTATACCATGACAGGGAATCTCTTCTATTACTTCTTCGACAGGCTCAAACCGCGATACCGTTATTCCGATGAGCTGGAAGAGGTGGTACTGGAGGAAGAGGTCGAGAAAAGGGCCAATAATGACAAAGCTCAGGAGTATTACGAACTGGCCATAAAGGAAAAGTATTCCTCTCCCGAACTGCATTATAATCTGGGACGCCTGTATTACATGAAAAGCCTCTACGAGAAGGCTCTCGATCAGTGGCTCAATCTCTACGAGGAGTTCGTTCGCAGCCCGGAACTGATGTTCTCCCTGGGGAATGCCTTTTTTCACCTCAACAATGTGGAAGCTGCAAAAGGTGAGTACCTGAAACTGATTTCCTTCTATGAAACGGAAGCGGACAAGATCAGGACGATCTTTCCCAATAAGACGGAGCATATCAAGATCTTCCAGAGCCTGTCATCGGCATACAATAATCTCGGTGTCATATATCAGGTCCAGGACAATGAAGTTAAAAGCAATCTGAGCTACTGGAAGGCGATTGATTACGCCAAGAGGATAGAGCGGGAGAATGAATTTGCCAGGGTCAACCTGGCGAGGTCCTTCAAGGTGAGAAAAGAGGCCATTATGCCCATACTCGACGAGAACATCCCCTTCGGATATGATATATACAGGCCCGATATGCGCCAGCTTTCCAACCGCTGAATCAGTCGATGATCTTCTTTATATCTTTCAGCTCGCTTTCCGAGGCATTGATGAACTCTATGCCCATTCCGGACTTTTCCTCGGGTTTGTCCTCGTCACGGGTCCATCGAACGATACCCTTGATCTTGATGGGTTCTGAATCAGGGATGTAGAGCATCAGATCAATGACGGTACCGGCCTTGACGGGTTCCGGCGTGGAAATGAAGATTCCTCCATGGCTCAGATTCTGTGAGGAGCTGAAAGTCATGACATCCTCTATGTGAACCTCGGATTTGATTTTCTTGGGCATCCTTTTGTGACGTCTGTTTTCTGCCATCTCTTTCCCCGTGCCTGTTATTTCGTATTATTTGCCAGACGCTTTTTGTATGCGGTCTGTTAAGTTCGAACCGATTGCAAATATTTGACATTTACACTATATACCGTTTGACAAATAATACAAGCTTTTTTTTACTTCAGGGGAAGGGTTCGTTAATGGTAGGAAATCCTGGTGTTGAACCTTATATTGAAGGCAAGGACCCATGGCCGAAAATCTGTCAGCCATCAATCTTTTTTATCTTTACCGTAAACTGTTGTTCCCCTACTGCAATATTACTGTCCGCCTCCGGTGTGAAGCGACGGGAAAGCTGAAACAGGGGGACAGGCTGGTGGTCGTTCCCGTCAGGCATGCTCTGGATCTCCTGAACTTCCACGGCAGGCTGGGAACCCTGGCGGAGGTCCTTGATGTCCAGGAGAAGGAAGGGCAGTGTCATTTGCAAATGAAGGGGCTCTCAAGGGTCAGGATCAGGAGAAGAAATGGTCTTCGCAGGGGAAAAGCAGAAGTCATTGAGGAGAGCGCACAGCCCGATTGCGGCCGCTTGCGGGAAGACCTGCGCAAGAGATCCCAGGAGCTCATCTTTCTGATCAATGTGGAAGAGTCCGACAAGCTGATTCATCTCCTCAATTTTATCGTCAATATCCACCAGCTCACGGATTTCATAGCGAACTATTTCGTCGTGAAATTTCCGGCCAGGCTCAAGCTGTACCGTGAACTGGATGTGGTAAAACGGGCCAGTAGCCTCCTCGACATCATGGAGGGATTAATCGACAATCTGAAAAAACGGGCGGGTAAAGAGGTTTCATGAAAAAAAGCATCAGGGGGGATGATGTCTATTATACAATACTCTGGTCGCCGGTTTATGTATACAACCGGCATCTGGCATCCCGAATTCTTCCGGAGCTTCCGGGAATTGTCTGTCTTATGGAGCAGACCGAACGCAGGGAACCGGAGTATCTTATCTTTTACGGATGCTGGCGCGAGGGGCTTCGCATAACCACCAGGAACTTTTTCGATCCCATATTCTCGCAGCACACCGACATCGTGGAACAACTGCATGACCGGAAACTCCTCTACAAGTACGCAGTCATCGACACAACCCCCAAGGATGTTAAGGACGTCATGTACTGGCTGATCAATCATTACAAACCCCTGTTCAACGATGATGCCGGGTTCAAGGATTCCAAGCGGTATAAGCACATCTATGTGCGTGAGCTGGTTATGGAGAAGGGGGAGATGGGAAAGCGTATCCCCTCCTTCGGCCTCTGATCCTTTCAGGGGCGCGAGAGAAGGATGTCCTCCCTTTTATACAGGTGATCCACGTTTTTCCTCATGGCGATGTATTCCAGTATGTATTTAAAGCGGGCGGCGGCATCCAGGGGTGACGATCCCCGGTTGTCCGTTGCGGCAGGAAATTGCTGCAGCCTCTTTACGTTGAGAGTTCTTCGCTTGGGGTCATTCTCCCATATGTCTTTTTTGAAAAGGAGAAAAGTCTCATAGATGGGTCTGATGATTTCATCAGACCGGATGAGCTGTGCCAGATAGAGGTTGGAATCGGCGTCATAGGTGTTCCGGGCAAGGTATTTGAGGATGCGCAGGATGATCTCCGGTATCAGGTGAATGTTGATCAACTCTATGATTTTTCGCTCCAGCTCCCTGTCGTTCATTCGCATGCTGGGGTAGGCCAGGCTTATGATCTCCGGCGTGCCCGTCCTGGCCTTGAAGATCACGAAGTCCAGAAACCTGTCGAGGGAATCCTTGCGCAGTATGTCCAGGGAGACGAAGGTTCCTTCTATGATCGCCTCGGCCGCCTCGGAGAGATCAGCCTCCTCCTTGAGCAGGGTCTCGATGTCCATCAGTTTTCTGCCCCTGATGTCCTTCTGGTTGGTATAATCAAATTCGTCGAGGCTTGTGGCCATTGCGTCTCCCCCCGGTCGTTTCGGTAACCCGTTAAAACCTGCTTTTGATCCCCAGGCGAACATGTTCGTAAAAACGCTCCCTGCTGTTGTATTCGTGTACATTATGTACCGAGGAAAACAGGGAGTACTGGTAAAACGGGATCTCCACAAGGCTGAAAAAGATGATCCGGAACTTGTCCCTGTCCCTGACGCCGTCATAGATAAGATAAATCAGGGTGGCGTTGATTCCCAGCGTGATAAATCCCATACTGTATTTTTCGGTATAAAAATGCCCAAAGCCCGGAAGAAAAACAGATCCGGTTATGGAAATCCAGGGATTTTTCAGGGGTTTTTCGGTTTCCTTCCTGATTTCCGTTTCCAGGCTTAGAAGGTCTTCGGCATATTTCCCCTTGGGGAAGTTCTGCCTGTATTCACGGATGGAGGCCCTGGCTCCTTCCAGGTCGTCCATCAGGGCCTGGGTGTAGCAGAGGTCAACGGCGGTTTCTTCGGCATAGAGGCCCCGGGGGTAGATGTAGTTGTATTCCTGATAGGTGCGCCGGGCGTAGTAAACCGATCCGGACACAAGACGTATGTATCCCAGGAGGAAGAGGGCCTTTTCGCCCTCCGGCCTGTCGCGAAAGCGCTCGTAACACTGGGAGATGCTCGCTGTGGCGGCGTAATAGTTCCCGCCCCTGAAGTAGGCCTCCCCCATGACCAGGAGGCTTGTGGGATAGTATATTCCGGAGGGGTGGAGGTGCTGATAGCGCATCATCTCCGTTACGGCGCTGTAGTATTCCCCCTTCCGGGTGTGCGCCTTTCCCAGGTCTATGAGTTCCTTTTCGGAGGCCCGGGCGCTGCCGGTCGCCAGCAGGAGCGTGGACATGAGAGCTAGGCAGCCCGCGATTTGGATGATGGCTGCCGGCTTCATCGCAGAAGTCTCTCCCTTTCGGAGTATTTCATCGGATCATAGGGGGGGATGTGATTTTTCTGTATCCCTTCGCGGAAACGGGCGAGGCTTTCTCGGTTGTGGCTTTCGGCGGAATTGTATGCGCCGTATATGTTGCCGCCGTGAAAGAGGACGGTAAAGAAGGCCAGGGTATAGGCTATTGGTTTATCCCCCCGCTGATAGGAATAATACGCCCCCAGCCCGCAGGCCACTATGGCAGCGAAACTGATGATCCCGCTGCTGTATCTCCCGGTGTACATCTGACCTGATCCGGGGATCAGTGTCGAGAGGGTGGCAGCCAGGGGTACGGACCGGCGGGAGATGTCCCGGTGACGGAGACAGTCTCTCTGCAGACCCTCGGCGCGATGGTCCTCCGGAAAAAGTGAGCGGTACCGCTGGATCTCCTTCGTCATGCCTTTGAAATCCCCCGCATGAAGTGCCGCGTCGGTCCTGCGAATCAGGAGATCATAGCGCCATTCCCCGGTTGTTTCGGAGTAATCGATCCTCTTCAGTGCCGCCAGGCTGTTTGCGGTCATGCCCAGGCGGAGATAGGACTGGGAGGCCAGGAGAAGGGTGGGAAAGGACCGGGGTCCTTCTCTCGGCGATGAGATGATGCGGAGTACGCTTCGGTATTGTTTCCCCTGATAATAGAGCCCGAGAATGAAGTATTCATAGCCGGCGTTCCGGGAACGGTCTGTATCATAGACCATCAGGCGTCGGGTCTCGGCGATGCAGTCGAAGTAACATTTTTCCTCGTAGAGTCGGTTCACCAGCTGTTTTTGCTTTCGGAGCATTTCCCCCCGTCCCTTTTTCTCTGCAGAGCGGGCATGGGCGTGTCGGGTACCGGTCAGGGAGGGGGAGAGAAGGAGAAGAAGAAACGCCGTAAACAAAGCGACCAGCCCCTGCATGCCGGTTCTTCCCTGGCCGCTTCCTGCTGCGCAATGGGGAAGGGGCATTTATTTGTCCAGCAACTTTGAAGGCACGGGGTCGTCTCCGGGGGGATTGTAGGGATTGCAGCGTATCAGCCGGTCCCCGGCAAGGATGGCTCCTAGAAGGGCGCCGAAGCGCTCCACCGCCTTTCGGCCGTATGCACTGCAGGTGGGACGGAACCGGCAGTTGGGGCCGTCCTGGGGTGATATGAATATCTGGAAAAACCGGATGAGGGAATAAGCCCCCCCCTGGGGTCCGCCGTATACCGTGGAGGGCTTTTTTCGGGGGGCTTCCAGAATCAAAAGGGGAATCTGCCCTTTCTGCTCATCGCCCACCAGGAGATCGGAGTTCCAGGGTTGAAAGGGGGGTTCGGCGGACAAGCGGGCAGCACTCATCGAGCAGAGGATCAGGCTCAGCACCATCACCCCTTTTAAGGACAGGGTATTTGAGGCCGCGTTTTTCAAAGGTAATACCTCTTCTGTTCCTTGACGGTGGAGCTGGGGAAGCGCCCGTAATGGTGTCCCGGCCAGATGATGGTGTTGTCGGGAAGTGTGAGGATCTTGTTGCGAATGGATTCCATGATCTTCCGCTCCGAGCCGCCGGGTAGATCGGTCCGCCCCATGCCTTCTGTAAAGAGGGTGTCGCCCGTGAAGATGTGGCCGGGGGTGTGCAGGCAGATGGATCCAGCCGTATGCCCCGGGGTATGGATGACCTTGAGACTTACGGATCCTGAACTGATGGTGTCGCCGTCCCTGAGGGTCCGGCAGGCCTTGGGGGATCCCTTGCCGCCGCTCATGCGGGAGAGAAATTTGTTGGAAATGCTTCCCAGCATGCCCGCATCGGCTTCATGAATGAGCAGCTCTGCGCCGGTTTCCCTAAGTATCTGGTCGTTGCCAGAGGTGTGATCAAAATGTCCGTGGGTGTTGACGACCTGCGTGATTCTGAGCCGGTGTTGTTTCACCTTTGCGAAGATGCTGTCGAAGTCGCCGGCGGGGTCAACGAGCAGTCCCTCGCCTCCTTTTTCATCACCGATGAGATAGCAGAAAACGGCCATACCGGTGACCAGAATTTGTTCGATTATCATGCCTGATCCTTTATCTTCGTGATGGACAGCCAATCTTGGTTTGAGTCCCGGGTAATATGTATAAAAACATGTCCCTGCTGTAAATAATTTTTCTTTTGCCGTTTTCCGGAATTATTAGTGCTTGACAGAAAGGGTTTTTCTTGTAGGATGAGAGCTTCTTTCATTTTTCCCGGCCATCGAAAAGGCGGTATATCAGCAATACTTTCCCTGTTGCCGGGAGATTGAGACGCATATGCCTTTTTCAGGACATGAACACTAAAATAAAGGAGCAAGGATATGGCTATAAAAATAGGGATAAATGGTTTTGGGCGTATCGGGCGGAATGTTCTCCGGGCAATTCTCCTCAACCCGGACAAGTACAAGGATGTGGAGGTGGTGAGCATCAATGATCTCACCAGCGCCACGACTCTGGCACATCTTTTCAAGTATGATTCCGTCTTCGGCATTTTTAAGGGGGATGTCTCCCATACGGAAAACTCCATCAAGATCAACGGCAAGGAAATCCTGATTCATGCGGAAAAGGATCCCAAGATGATTCCCTGGAAGGCGGAGGGAGTCGATGTGGTGGTGGAAGCCACAGGCATCTTCCGCGACAAGGCCAAGACCATGGCGCACATCGATGCCGGTGCTAAGAAGGTCATTATCACCGCCCCGGCAAAAAATGAGGATCTGACCATAGTCATGGGAGTCAACGAAGACAAGTACAACCCCTCGGAGCATCACATACTCTCCAACGCCTCCTGTACCACAAACTGTCTGGCCCCGGTCGTCAAGGTCCTCAACGATTCCTTCGGGGTGGAGAGGGGGTTGATGACCACCATCCATTCCTATACCAACGATCTGCGGCTTCTGGACCTGCCCCATTCCAACCTCCGCAGGGCGCGCGCGGCGGCTCTGTCCATGATCCCGACCACCACCGGGGCGGCCAAGGCGGTTACGCTGGTGCTTCCGGAGCTTAAGGGTAAACTGGACGGTCTGGCGCTGCGGGTGCCCACTCCCAACGTTTCTGTCGTCGATTTCGTCTGTACCCTTAAAAGCGAGGTTACTGTGGCATCGGTGAACCAGGCCCTGCGGGATGCTGCCGCCGGCAAGCTCAAGGGGATCCTGGATGTCTGCGATGAGGAACTGGTGTCCGT